>JAFGDR010000018.1 GCA_016932035.1 Candidatus Cloacimonadota bacterium | reverse complement strand
TGCATTTGGTTTTTTACCAAAATATCCTCTTATCGCAGTTGATGAGAGGATTTTATATATAAAAAAATTAGGATAAAAAATATACTATGAAGAAAAAAATAATCTTACTCACCCTCTTTGTTTTTGTTGTGACAATGACCTCTTTTGCTATCGATTCTCCAGAAAAATACGGTTTTCAGATACTGAAGATCGGCTTAAGCGCCAGGAATGCAGGAAAGGCAAATGCCGTTGTTGCTTCACCCGGAGATGCTACAATTTTATGGTCAAATCCTGCTGCAGTGCAGATCAGTCCATCATCAAATTTCTGTTTTAATCATAACAGCTATATTTTTGATAATAATATTGAAAATGCTTCCCTTATCATTCGTAACGGCATCAGCAGCTGGGGACTAAGCCTTACATATCTTGATTACGGTATGATCCCAAAAACTGATGCCCAAGGAGATACGATCGGTGAGTTCCATCCTATGGATATCGTTGCTGCTTATACTTATGCCCGAAGGATCACGCCGAGTATATCTGTAGGCGCAAACCTTAAATTCATCTATGAAAAGATCGATACTGATGCAAGCTACGGTCTTGGTTTTGATGTCGGAGCGATCTATGACTCATTTATTAAAGGGCTTAATGTGGGAATTGCTCTTCAAAACATCGGCAACTCGTCCAAGCTGAAAGAGGAAAGTATCAGCTTCCCAACTGTTATCAGAGTTGGAGCTCAGTATATGTGGGAGATGAATCCTCAGAATTCGCTCACATTTTTGGGACAAGTTACCAAGTATTCATCCGAAAGTTTAAAAGCAAGCCTGGGATGTGAGTATAGTTTTTCAGATATAATCTTTTCACGTCTGGGATACAAAATCAATTATGATGAGCAAAATATCACTGCAGGTATCGGCATAAAGTTGAATGATTTTAATTTCGATTATGCCTTTACTCCTTACCAGAATGATATCGGTACAGCTCATCGCTTTTCTGTATCATATAATTTCTAGGAAGGTCTATGAAAAAGATTGTGATTGTCGTGTTATGCCTTGTATTTGCTGCTCAGCTATTCGCTCAACCGAAGCATTCTTCCAATGAGCTGATCGTCCGCTTTTCAGGTCCTATTGATGCAAAAACAGGATCAACCGGTATTGATGCCTTTGATGCGTTCATAGATCAATACAAGGTTCTGAATGTGGAATCGATTATTGATAAAGATGAGCTTTATATTTACAAATTCACCTGCGAAAAACAGATCGATTTTGCATCAATAGAATCTCTTGCGCAAAAAGATGATGAGATCATATACACGCAGCCGAACTATCTCAATGAGATGCTTTCCATAACACCGAACGATCCTTATTATTATGAACAATGGGGACTGCCTGCCATCAATGCAGATAATGCATGGGAGATCGAAAAAGGTAATGATCAGATCGTCATTGCAATTATTGACTCCGGCATCGAGTATGATCATCCCGATCTTGAAGATAATGTCTGGATAAATCACGGAGAAATTCCTGATAATTTTATCGATGATGATAACAATGGCTATATTGATGACTGGATGGGATGGGATTTTACAGAGACAGATATCGTAGATGCAATGGGTGATTTCCGTGAAAGAGATAATGATCCACGTGACGACCTTGGTCATGGAACACATATTGCAGGAATCATCTCTGCGGAGACGAATAATCATCTTGGTGTTTCCGGTACGACATGGTTTGCAAAATGCATGAATCTTCGCGCTGGTTTCCGCACAACACTCGGCGGGTATCTTGAAGACGATGATGTATCAGCGGCTATCGTGTATGCTGCAGATAATGGTGCACAGATCATCAGTATCAGCTGGGGTGATGCAGTGCTTGCACCAATTATTAATGATGCCTGCAATTATGCCTATAACCTGGGCGTAACGATCGTCGCTTCAGCAGGAAATGAAGGTGGCATCGGGCTTCTCTACCCCGCAGCTCTGGATAATGTTCTTTCTGTAACGGCTGTCGATGAGAATCTCAATATATGCTCTTTCTCAAGTTACGGAGAAGGTATTGACCTGTCCGGACCAGGACTTAGCATTTACAGCACTTATCTTAATAATGAGTATAAATATGAAAGCGGAACTTCGATGGCTGCGCCTTATGTTGCAGGTTGTGCTGCATTGCTTCTCTCTCAGAATCCGCTCTTAACAAACGTGGAAGTATACAATCTTATCAAAATATCTTGCGATGATCTCGGACAGGATGGTTATGATAATGTTTACGGCTATGGCATTATCGATGTCGAAAAACTTATCCAGAATGCAAGTATTCAAATAAAACCCGAGTCTGCAATTTCTTATCCTCCCTATAACTCTGGGCATACGCAGGATATACCGATCATGGGTACTGCGTTCTGCGAGAACTTTTTCTGCTATACGCTGGGTTATACAACGAAACCCGAACCTGAAGAAAATGACTGGTACGATATTGTTACACATAATCCGGAGCCATACTTATATACCAGTCCGGTCATTAATGATTCTTTGGGAATATTTATACTGCATGGAATAAAGGATTCTACCTATTACATCCGCCTTGCAGTCAAGGATATACACGGCAAGAGTTATATCGATATCGTAAAAGTGAGTGTGGACAGAACACCTCCTCAATTCGTTCCCAATGCAACAGCTTCTACATTCCGATATGACTACGATAAAAGGAACTACTACATTCTTTCAACAGCAACAGAGCCGTCTCAGTTCTACGCCACTTGCTTTTCTAATGAAGCCGATACCTTTTCTCTCATTCAGAAAAAGTATGATTATTACACTGCATTACTCCTGCCGCAGCATCTACCAGATGAAACCTATTCATTCTCCGTTTCTTTAAAAAATCAATCAGGTCTGACAACAACCTCGGACATTTTTGCTGATGCTATATCAATAGACAAAAGCACCATACCAACAAGTGGATTCGAACCGATGGCTTCATATGCACGCTCGGGATATTTTTGTCAGAATAATTATGATATAAATGGTGATGGAAAAGTTGAACTTATTTTCATGGAATTTCCTGACGAAGGATCATACGGTCCGGTGAGATTCTGCGAATATGACACCAACGACCTCGATATTGTTTTTACAATGGAAGAGACCTTTATTCCATGGAGTATTGGTGACACTGATTTAGATGGAAATCATGAAATACTCGGAAACAAGGCAGATTCCATGCTTATCTTCGAGGCAGAAACTCCTTATGCTTTCCCAACTCGTTTCGTCAATTCCATCAAAGATGCATATACTGGCACATTCTATGACTTCAACAACGATGGTAAAGATGATATCGTAGCCCGTTCGGCAGATATTATTGGAACATATTCGCATTATGACGTCTATTCACGAAACGGAGATAATCTCAAGCTGGAATGCATGATCCTCAACAACACCCATACATATTCCCGAAATGAACTCTCCCCCTACATTCGATTTGGAGATCTGAATAATGATGGAAAACGAAACATCCTTTTCTCTGATATCGATGGTGATATCCTCATTTATCAGATCAATAACAGCTATTCTGTTGAGAGGATAGACTCGTTGAAGATACCAGTCATGAATGCCTATTATAATGCGATCGGCGATTTTGATGGCGATGGACTTCTCGAGTTCATCGTGGGCGGATATTCAGATGATGACGATGATGTGAATAATCAGTTCTGGCTTTACGGCATCTATAAGTATATCGATGGAAATCCCGTTCTTCTCGACTATATTCAGATTGCTGGTGTCAGTTCGAATAACGGGCTCTCTGTCGGTGACCTTGATGGGGATGGCGCAGATGAGATCATCATTGCAGCGGCACCTGATATCTACATTTTCAGATTGCAGAACTCGGGAAGAACATACGAGACCATCCCGCGATGGGTTGGCACATCATACCGAACCTATCAACCGGTTTGCATAGATGCAGATGGAGATGGTAACTTCGAAACTGCATATAATCATTATAATGAGAACGACTCACTCGTTATTGTACTGTCCTCATATCCTTCTGACCCTCCATCAACACCTATGCCGCAGAATTTCTATGTAAGGCCATTAAATAGAAATGCCGTTTCACTCTCCTGGAACGCACAGGTTGCTGATTCATTCTACCTGTATAAAGAACAAAACTATATTCAGGAGATAATCTCAATTCCGGGTTCTGAGACTTCATTTTTCGATACTGATATTATTTCTGATAGCCTGCATTCATATTCTCTATCTGCTTTCAATGATGGTGAGGAAAGTTATCATACGATCGCTCATAATGTCATTCCGATCGATCCGCCATCTTTGAGCTCTGTGAACATGATCTCTCTTAATAGTATCTTACTTGATTTTAATAAAACATTAAGCAGGGATTGCGAGCAGGTCTCAAATTTTTATTCAGCAGTTTTTGGATATCCCGAATCAGTCATCCCAACGAATAGTCAGCTTAGTCTTCTTCTCACGTTTGCAGAACCATTTGATGAGCTCTACTCGCCATTTACGCTTGATATCATGAACATAACTGGTATCTTCAACACTCCGATGAATGACACAACTGCAACCTTCATCTACCAGCAAGATATGACGAGACCCTATGTTACGGCCTTAGAACTGCTTAGTAATAAACAAATCTATGTTGAATTTAATGAAACACTCGACCATGCAAGCGCAATAAACATTTCTCATTATTCTCTCATTTTCCCTGAACTGGCACAGGAAAACTCTATTTCCCAGATACAACTCGACAATAATGCGGTAACAATCACTCTCTCTCATAAAATCAATCCTGTTGGAGAACCATATTTCATCAGGATATCACATGTGACTGATCTCGCAGGCAACTATATTCTTCCGGGAAAAAATCTTATAAAGATATCGATACCGATTACCGACCTTAATAACGTGCAGGTATTTCCTAATCCTGCAAAGACCGAAAATGAACTGGTCCATTTCCAGAATCTACCTACATCAGGTTCTGCAGATTTCTATATTTATGATGCCGCAGGCTGTATTGTTGAAAATTTCTCTGCAGAAAATCTTTCTGAAGACTATAACAGCATTACCTGGGATATGACCAATCAATCCGGAAAAAAAGTGGCGTCCGGTATGTATTTTTATTTGATTAAATATTACGATATATATAAAAAAGGTAACATTGCGATAATTCGATAAAGGTGAAAACTATGATTACGTATGATTGGCAGCAAAGACTAAAAAAAGACACCCTGGACTTCCTTGAACACAAGATCCCTGAAAATGATTATGATTTTGAGATCATCTATAATGCATACCCCGAACGTGTAAATGGAGAAATCCCTCAACCCGTTATCACCTACGTCGCAAAAGAGATGAGAAAAGTCATTCAAAATGATCCTGAAACCTATATTGATTTTTTGCTTTTTATACAAAAGAACAAGGGTGAAAGTGGTAAAAAGATTTTTAATTATGTAATGAGTAAGGTGACACTGAAGCATCCCGGCGATTATGATCATATCTTCAAGAAGGCTTTTGTCAATACCCCGGATAGAAGTGAAATTAAAAAAATCTTCGATAACATCATCCTTCCGCTTCTAAAAAAATATCCGGAAAAATACATCGATGTCATAATCAATACTGTTCGAAAGGAACCTCAGGACGATGTTATTGAGTTCTCGTTTGCAACCCTCTGTAAGTACATGAAAGTTAATAAGGCGCATGTAAAACTGATCAGCCAGAAGATCGATTCTTTCTGGAATTCTGATAATAAAGCAATCAGAGAAGGAATTGTTCAAGTTATGAAATGCCTGTTCAAGGTTGATAAAAGGATATATCGTGATGCCTACCGCGCGTATAAATCTACTTATAATCCGAACTTTATAGACATTCTGTCAGATTCAATTTGTGAAAACACTGAACTCATTCGAGAAATTGTTGAACGCTGGGAAAAAAGCGGAAATATTCGAATTAAAAAAGCTGCAAATAACGCAGAGAAAACATTAAAAAAAATCAAGAGAACATAATGGCACGGGAATATATATCAAAAGCAGGACTTGAAAAACTTCGACAACGACTTGAATATCTTATACAGGAAGAGCGTCCTGCTATTATTGAAGAAATTGGTAAAGCCCGTCAGTTTGGTGACCTAAGTGAAAATGCGGAATACCATGCTGCGAAGGAAAAGCAGCGTTTTATTGAAGCTGAAATCTCCAAATTACAGGCAAAGATCGCAAGCCTTAAGGTCATCAATACAGATGATATTGATAAAAATTCTATCCGCTTCGGAGCTACTGTTGAGCTTCAGGACTTGAAGCGTAATAAAGTGCTCCGATATAAAATTGTTGGTGAAGATGAAACTGGAAAAATGGGTAATGTACGTATGATCTCCTTTAAATCTCCAATTGCAAAAGCCCTTCTCGGGAAAGATGTTGGCGAGATCGTAAAAGTATCTGCCCCCGTTGGTATTTTAGAATATAAAATAAATAATATAACATATGAGGAGTAAGATGAGCTCATATCGAATTGCATGGCTTCCCGGTGATGGCGTCGGAAATGATGTCATGGAAGCCGCCAAAATTATCCTGGACACCCTTGAGTTGGATGCTGAATACATCCACGGTGATATCGGTTGGGAATTCTGGAAAACAGAGGGAAATCCCCTTCCTGATAGAACAGTTGAACTTCTTAACAACGTTGATTGCGCCCTTTTTGGCGCAATTACTTCAAAGCCCAAGCAAGAGGCAGAAGCAGAACTTATTCCCGAACTTCAGGGAAAAGGACTTGTCTATTCAAGCCCTATTGTCGGCTTAAGGCAAAAATTCAATCTTCATACGAATCTGCGACCCTGCAAAGCTTTCAAAGGAAATCCTCTTAATTACAGAGACGACATTGACATCGTTGTCTTCCGAGAAAATACAGAAGGTCTTTATGCCGGTGTTGAGTTTCATCCTGTGCCTGAAGAGGTATTTGAGTCCCTGTCTAAGAACCATAAGAAGATGGCAAAATTCGAAGATACCCCGCTTGATGATCTGGCAATTTCATGTAGAATATTCACGCGAAAAGCATGTCACAGAATTGTCAGAAATGCATTTGAATATGCAAAAAAGCACGGATATAAATCTGTAACTGTCGTAGAGAAGCCAAATGTGATCAGAGAAACATCCGGTCTGATGATTCGGGAAGCACGAAAAGTAGCAAAGGATTTCCCGGAAATCCAATTATGGGAAACCAATGTCGATGCAATGGCTATGTGGCTTGTTAAGAATCCACAAGACTATGGTGTCCTGGTTTCAAGTAATATGTTTGGTGATATTATTTCAGATCTCTGCGCTCAACTTGTTGGCGGACTCGGATTTGCGGCTAGTGGAAATATTGGTGATAAACTGGCAGTTTTTGAACCAACTCATGGGAGCGCTCCAAAATATGCTGGTCAGTACAAGGTAAATCCTATCGCTATGCTTATTACAACAAAACTAATGCTTGACTATTTAGGCGAAACAGAAAAAGCTGACCGTCTCATGAATGCGATTGCCAAAGTAATTGAAGAAGGAAAAGTTCGCACCTATGACATGGGTGGCACATCTTCCACACTCGATATGGCACATGCTGTAGCAGAAAATTTGTAAAAGGAAAACAATGGCAAAAACTTCAAAAGGTAAAGAGCTTGAAAAGAAATTAACATATTCGAAGAAGAATTTCTGGAATACGGCATCTGATGACGAGAAAGAACAAGCATTTGTATTTGCTGATGAATACTGTGCATTTCTTGATGAAGGAAGAACCGAGCGTTTATCAGTTGAAATATCCGAACGTATTCTTCAGTCCCGTAAATTTGCACCTCTTTCTGCAAAAGCTCCTAAAAAAGCACCTGGATTTTATACAATAAACAGGAACAAGAATATCGCTATTTTCAAACCGGGAAAGAAAGACATCTCACACGGCTGTAATTTGATTGTTGCTCATATAGACGTACCTCGTGTGGACCTGAAGCAAGTTCCTCTCTCAGAAGACAATACTACCCATCTTGGCATTATGCTCACTCACTATTATGGTGGCATAAGAAAATACCAGTGGATGGCAATTCCCCTTGCATTATATGGAGTTATAATCAAACAGGATGGTACGCGGATCGATGTTTCGATCGGCGAGAATGACGGAGATCCGGTTTTTACTTTTGCAGACCTTCTTCCCCATCTTGCAAAGGACTATAACGAGAAGAAGATATCTGAAGCCATCAATGCTGATAAACTCCAACTTCTCTTTGGTTCAATTCCCTTCCCTGATGATGATGTCAAAGAGGGTGTCAAGCTGAATTGCCTTAATATCTTATATGAAAAATATGGCATTGTGGAAGAGGATCTTATCAGCGCTGAGATTGAGATCGTACCGGCTTTCTCAAGCAGGGATGTCGGCATTGATGCAAGCATGGTTGGCGCATATGGTCAGGACGACAGAGTCTGTTCTTATACTGCGCTTCGCGCTTTGCTTGACAGCGATAAACCCAAACTCGCATCGATAGTATTTCTTGCCGATAAAGAAGAGATCGGAAGCGAAGGCAACACAGGTGCCAGATCTGATTTCATTCTTGATTTCATAGCTGATGTTATTGACTTCCAGGGACTGGACAGCACAAAGATGTTGAGAAAAGTGCTTACCATAACGAATATTCTTTCCGGTGATGTTACTGCCGCAGTCAATCCATCTTTCAAGGAAGTTCATGAACATCAGAATGCACCACTCCTCGGTTATGGTGTGTGCCTGACTAAATTCACCGGCTCCAGAGGTAAAAGCGGCTCTAATGATGCACATCCTGAATTCATTGCAAAACTTCGAAAATTATTCAATGATCATAATATCAACTGGCAGATTGGTGAACTCGGTAAAGTAGATGTCGGTGGTGGTGGTACGATCGCAAAATTTATGGCTGAATATAATGCGGAAGTCATCGATTGCGGAACACCTCTCATCGCAATGCACTCACCTTTCGAGATTTCCAGCAAGGGAGATATCTATTCTACCTATAAATCCTACAAAATATTCTTTGAACATTACGGGGGTTAACGGTGAAAAAATTATATGTACTCGGACTGTTACTATTACTTCTTGCGGCACAATGCGCCCAGCAAAAGCCATACACAAGTATTCAGCAACCTGCAAGCCAGACAGATCAGCAATTGCAGTATCTTGCAGAAGTAATAAAAATGAACTCCGATGCTATTGATCAGCAGGAAAAGCAATTTTCTACTGATCTTCAACTGCTCAACGGCAAAATCGATCAGATCATTGTACTTCAATCAAAGGTATCGACTCTCGAAGTAAAAGTTAATACACTTGAATCTAAGATCGAAGCACAAAATCAGATTCTCGCTCAACTCCGTTCTAATCCGGCACCTTCAGATCAAACCAAAAAACCGGCACAAGAATCAAATGTTGTCACTCCCGAAAATCTTTACCAGCAGGGAAGACAGTATTATGTCGACAAAGATTTCAGGAAAGCAATTTCCACGTTCTCGGACTTCATCAAAGAATATCCCCAGCATGACCTAGCTTCCAATGCGCAATACTGGATTGGTGAATGCTATTACTCTCTTGATCAATTTGAAACAGCTATATTCAATTTTGATAAAGTCGTGATAAACTATCCGGACTCTAACAAAATTGTTGATGCAAAACTTAAGATTGCTTTATGTCTTATTGGCATGGAACAATATGCAGGTGCCCTAACGCAACTTAGGGAAATCCAGAAACAGTACCCTGACTATGAACGCCTGGATATTGTTCGGGAAAGAATCGTAATGCTGGAGAATAGATAATGAAAAAATTTGCTTTACCAACTCTTATGCTATTCATACTGCTTTCTTTTACATTCCTCTATTTGAATGCTCAAACTCCCACACCAATGAACTGGAATGATGAAGATGAAGATGTTACCTATGAAAGACCCCTTCAACTTCCCAAAGGAGACTTTGATTCTCATGCGCAAATGCTCGAAGCCGATGATCTATTCCAACGAAGAAAATATGGTAAAGCAAGAGATATTTATGAGATCATAACATATATGAGTAAAGGTGATACCCTTGTTAAACGTGCTCAATATCAACTGGCAAACTGCTATTATAAGATGCGTCTCTATGAAGATGCCATCTTTGAATATCAGCAGCTTATGAGATTGTTCCCTTACTCGCAATATAATGAGGATGCAAATTATAAGATCGGCACATCCTGGTTCAAATTGTCCTATCCACCAGCCTATGATCAGCAGGAAACGATCAATGCTCTTCAGCAGTTCAATCATTTCATTGCTCAATACCCAGATTCTGATCAGATCGAAAATGTCAAAGAAATGCGATCAGTGTGTATCGATAAGCTTCTTGAGAAAAAATATCTAAATGCACACATCTACTATATGATGGGATATTATAACGCTTCAATCATGTATCTAAACGAGATATTTGACGAGAACATTCGCGGAGAAGTCGAAGAAAAGGCACTTGTCCTTGCTGGAATGATATACATAAAAAAGAAGAACTGGGATATGCTAACTCTAGTGGGTCAACAGCTTTCGCTTGAATATCCAGAAAACAATTTTATTGAAAAAATAAATAAATATATTACGAACTGATCATGAGATTGGGAATACTCGGAGGTACCTTTGATCCAATCCACTGCGGTCACCTCAGATTGGCAAGGTACTGTATTGAAAAATTAATCCTGGATAAGATTTATTTCATACCTGCAGGAAACCCACCTCACAAAAAACCACGAGTTTCTTATGAGCAGAGAGTTCATATGATGCGTCTTGCACTTGCATCACATCCTCAATTCGATGTAAATGAACTGGAAAAACACAAGCAAGCACGTGATTATACCTATACGTATTACACGCTAAAAAAGCTTCGTGAAGAATACCCTGATGACGAACTTTTTTTCCTTATGGGTGAAGATAATGTATCTGAGATTTCAACTTGGTTTCGATTTAAAGAGCTTTTAAATCTTGCTGAATTTGTTATTATTAGCCGAAAAGCAGAGAAGGACTATTCAAAAGATATTCCGTTTAGTGATGATCTAACTTTCCTTGAGATGCCCAATATTGACATCTCATCTAAGCAGATCAGAAATTTGCGCGCGTCTAGCAAGTCAATCCATGGGCTTGTTCCAGATGAAGTAGAAAAATTCATTATAAATAATAGTATATATACATAAAGAGGTAACATGACAAAAGATGTTTTTTATTTTGGTAAAAACAAAACTGATGGGAATAAAACGATGAAGGAAATCATCGGTGGAAAGGGAGCAAACCTTGCAGAAATGTCCAATCTCGGAATCCCTGTTCCTCCTGGTTTTACTATTTCAACAAGAATCTGTGATTATTTTAACAAACATGACCGGCATTATCCAGCCAGTCTCAAGAAAGAGGTGGAAGAAAATCTTCATCTACTGGAAAAAGAGATGAACATGAAATTTGGAGATGAGCAGAACCCTCTTCTGCTATCTGTGCGCTCTGGCGCTGCTGTTTCTATGCCGGGTATGATGGATACGATCCTCAATCTCGGACTCAATGATAGATCGGTTGAAGGATTTGCACAAACGACCGGTAATCCACGATTCGTTTGGGATGCATACCGCAGATTGATACAGATGTTCAGTAATGTCGTTCATCAGATCGATTCTGATCTCTTTGAAGATGTGCTAACACGTGTCAAAAATGTAAAAAAAGTAAAACTCGATCTGCAACTTAATGCAGATGACCTTAAGCTCGTTGTTGATCAGTATAAGGAAATCTATAAAGATGCAATGGATGAAGAATTTCCCCAGAATCCTTACGATCAACTCTGGGCAGCAATCGATTCTGTATTTAAATCCTGGAGTAATGCCCGAGCAATTAAATATAGAGAATTGAATAATATAACCGGGCTTCTCGGGACTGCAGTAAATGTACAAACTATGGTCTTTGGAAATATGGGAGAGGACTGCGCAACAGGTGTTGCATTCACACGCGATCCATCAACAGGTGAGGATAGATTCTTTGGAGAATTTCTGGTAAATGCCCAGGGTGAAGACGTTGTCGCAGGTATCAGAACTCCGCAGGAAATCACAAAGGAGAATTCGATTCAGTGGGCAAAAAATAATAATATCTCTGAGAAAGACCGTCTGGAGAAATATCCTTCCCTCGAAGAGCTCATGCCAAAGGTTTATAAAGAGTTATTCCAGATACAGAAAAGGCTTGAAGTTCATTACACAGACATGCAGGACCTTGAGTTTACGATACAGAAGGGCATACTTTATATCCTGCAGACCCGAAATGGAAAGCGTACTGCTCGAGCAGCCGTTAAGATCGCTGTTGATATGGTCAAAGAAAAAATGATCGATCGCGATACCGCACTCATGCGCGTCGATCCAGATCAACTCAACCAGCTTCTCCATCCTAGATTTGATAATAAAGAAAAGGAGAAAGCCGAAAAAGAGGACCGTTATCTTACAAAAGGATTACCTGCTTCCCCTGGCGCTGCTGTGGGCAAGGTTGTATTTTATGCGGAAGATGCCGTTAAATGGAAAGAAAGAAACGAAAAAACAATACTCGTAAGAACTGAGACCTCTCCCGAAGATATTTCAGGAATGGATGCCTCACAGGGCATTCTTACAGTGCGAGGGGGCATGACATCCCATGCTGCAGTTGTGGCACGTGGAATGGGTAAATGCTGCGTCGCAGGCTGTGGAGAAATCAACATTGATCTTAAAGCAAAAAAGTTTACCGTAGAAGATCATGTAATCAAAGAAGGTGAGTTCATCTCGCTTGACGGTTCTACAGGAGAAGTTTTCCAAGGCAAAATCGGCACCAAGTCTCCTGAATTTACCAAGGATTTCGAGCAACTCATGAACTGGGCTGATGAGCGTGCCCGACTGCATGTTCATGCAAATGCAGACACACCTAAAGATTCCGATATCGCCCGAGACTTTGGGGCAGTCGGCATCGGACTGTGCAGAACCGAACACATGTTCTTTGGTGAAAACCGTATCGATTATGTTCGAGGGATGATCCTTGCTGATTCTCCTCAAGAACGAGTATATCCTCTTGAAGAACTGAAGAAGAACCAGATTGATGACTTCAAGGGAATTCTAAAGGTGATGCAGGGCTTTCCTGTTACGATACGCCTACTCGATCCTCCTCTTCATGAATTCCTTCCCGACCTTCAAGATGAAGAGGAAATTGAGAAACTCAGTAAAAAATTCAAAAAATCAACACAGGATATCGAAGTAAAGATCAGCCAACTCAAAGAATTTAATCCAATGCTTGGTCACCGTGGATGCCGACTTGGAATTACATTCCCGGACATTTACGACATGCAGGTTGAAGCAATTATCGAATCTGCATGTGCTCTCAAGAAAAAAGGCATCGATGCCCGTCCTGAAATCATGATCCCGCTGATAAGCCATGTAAATGAGTACATCTTTATCGAAAAAAGAGCGCGGGAGATTGCATCAAGAATAATTGAGAAGTCTGGTGTTGATCTTCGATATAAGGTTGGCACAATGATTGAGATTCCACGTGCTTGTCTTGTAGCAGATGAGATTGCTGAATATGCTGAGTTCTTCTCTTTTGGCACGAATGATCTCACACAAATGGGATTCGGATTTTCCCGAGATGACGCAGGCAAATTCCTCAAAGAATACAGAGAAATCGGTATTTTCGACCGGGATCCATTCCAGGCACTCGACCAAAAAGGGATCGGTGAATTGGTTAAGATCGCAATTAAAAAAGGAAGAAAAGCAAATCCAAAACTGGTCATCGGCATATGCGGAGAACATGGAGGAGAACCTAGTTCAGTGGAATTCTGCCATAAGGCAGGGTTGAACTATGTGAGCTGTTCACCGTTCCGTGTTCCTGTTGCACGACTGGCCGCTGCACAGGCTGCAATTAAAAACAAATAAGATGAAAATTATTGATTATTTTAATAACCGAGTTCAACGATTGAGTATCTTTGATATGAAGCTTGCTCAACTAGCATCTGCGTTACTTATTTGGATTGTGATAAAGGTATTTCCCGTACTTGCAAAAGTTGACTACTTTTGGCTTATCATACCCTTAGTGCTCATTGCAACTCGTTTATTCTACGTTTTCTATGTAAAAAAAGAAGCATAGATTTTGCGTGGGTGATTAGCTCAGCTGGTTAGAGCGCTACGTTCACATCGTAGAGGTCACTGGTTCGAATCCAGTATCACCCACCATTTTTTTCTATACCAAGATCTGTGATCAGACCTTTCGTTTTTGCGCGTTTTTTCCATTGTTCCCGAGCAAGTTTCCTCATATCTATTGCTTCATCTGTCTCATCGACGATCTCAATTCCCATGATCGTTTCCACTACATCTTCCATAGTAACTACTCCAGACACTCCACCATATTCATCAATAGCGATTGCAATATACTCGTTTTCGTTTAAAAGTTCATCAAAAAGCTTTGGCAAATACACGATCTCAGGAATAGCCATAATTTTCCTGGCAAACTCTCTTATTTTAACATCTAATTTATTATTAAGAATTGAGTCGAGAATATCTGATTTGAGCACATATGATGTGATCCTGTCTTCGTTTTCATCAAATATAGGAATGCGTGAAAATTTGAGGTTAATGTGCTTTGCGATAATTTCATTGATTGTAATATCTGCGTGAAGACTAAACATCACAATCCGAGGTGTCATTATATCTTTTGTCTGAATTGTTCTAAAGGTTAGTAAATTTCTAAAAATATGTGATTCGGTATCATGGAAGACACCTTCCTTCATCCCAATCTCCGCAAGGGCATGAAACTCTTCACGAGTAACTGCCGAGGACTGTGTCCCACGAGAAATAAGTTTTGTTATAAGCTGTGAAAGAACAACAAGGGGATAGAGTATCCAGACCAGTATTACGATTATCAACGACCCAATTGGGGCGATCTGTCGCCAATACATAGCCCCAATTGTTTTAGGGATAATTTCCGACACAATAAGAATGAGAAATGTCAATACTGCTGAAACAATTCCCAGATAAGCATCTCCAAACACATGTGCAGCTTGAGCTCCCACTCCAGCTGCACCGACGGTGTGTGCGATTGTGTTCAAGCTGAGTATGGCTGCTAACGGGCGATCAATATTCTGTTTTAATTCCCAAAGCCTATTTCCAGCTCGTGTTTTTTCTTCGCGCAACACCTCAGCATACGCCGGAGTAACTGAAAGAAGCATCGCTTCAAGCATTGAGCACAAAAACGAAAAAAATAATGCAATAAAAAGAAATGATAATAGGATTAACATATTGTATTTTATCTATCTATACTACTTTTAATTGTAACTAATCATGGCACAAAATGTTGTCAAGTGATATTCTTCATTTATAATAGGCTTTTGTACTATATTCAGCAAAAATTCTTGAGAAAAAGTGAAAAAAAGAATGAGAATTTTCTCATTCTTTTTTTCACTGCCTTTTTAATGCTCGGTAGGACTGTAATAATCCACTGATATAATGTCCAATATTACTGCATCTAATTCCACGTGATTATCCCTGTGATATGGGTGAGCATCTATCACATATGCACTGCAACTTTCAGATAATTCATCAGCATGAGGATAAAAAGTTACAGTAACTCCCCTTAATTGTTTGTAAGTATTATTCCAATCATTTGCCGATAAATTCCATATCTTAACTCTCCATCCTCCATATGAGCCATTATAAATTATCGATCTATGTCCCGTTAAAGGTGATGTATGTATTATTACGTCAGACAGGTCGTAATTGCGCTCTGTAACGCTATGGTTACTGCTTGTAGACAGATCCACAGTCACTGATGGAGAAGTACATACGATCTTAGGTGCCGAACTTCCAAAGAGTCCCATTAGTATAACCTCGATAACATTAGATAGACCACACACCGCCCCTGGCTTCCACCATTGCCAGTACCTGTAAAAGTAACAATAAAATTGCCACTGTCGTCCGCAATAAATAGCTTTGAGTGTTTGTCGGTTCCGTCATAAAGGGAAGATCCCCAGTAAGTGTGTGTAATACCATAATACTTTGCAGTGCCAAGCCCTGCACCAATATCTGTGATAAAGGCATTATCATCACCTGCTCCGATATCGTGCCCTACTATTAATGCCTTAGATCCGTCATCCCAGGTTTCAGTAACCTCAACTATCACCCTATGCACACACCACCCTTTTTCAATAGCAGTGATCGTTACTGGAGATGTGTCGTCATGATTAATGGTCTTCTTCACCCAAAATGGAATATTCAGTAAACCTAAGGGATCGTCAATATTTGGATCACCGTTAAGCTCATCGATATCATCGATAACCCCAGATCCGTCCCTGCCGAGCAAGTTACCGCCCTTTGAAGCATTAGTGGCAAGTTTATTGATTTGTGCGGCTGTGGGCGTTAAGGACGTACCTGCAAGCTGAATGCCGGCGGTATTGATCTCAAGCGTGCCGTCCTTTAATGCATCAAGTATTTGATTCCACTCTGCCGCTGTTAATGTGTCTCCGGTATTTTTATCTACTATTGTAATTAATGCCATACTTACTCCAATTTAAAAGGTAATGTGTAAGGTAACCCTTTTTCTGTATTAATACATGTAATTTCGCTTTGAACTTCTTCATTAGAAATAATCATATCATTAAAAAAGGGTGTTACATTATACGTAATCTCTGTTTTAATATCACACAAATACATGCGAGATTGGTAATAACTCGCAATAATAGTCGCTGCCTGTTTATAAAAACAATAATCTGGATAAACATATGTAGTATCATAAAATCTGCGAATAGTGCCATCCTCATCCTGTCCATGAAACTCAAAATTAGTTATGATGGTTTCT
>JAFGDR010000017.1 GCA_016932035.1 Candidatus Cloacimonadota bacterium | reverse complement strand
TATAATTATTCCTATTTATTGACATAATAAGGGAAAAAACTAAGAAAAAGTAAATTACTCATCTATCAAGGAGCATATATGGATAAGAAAAAAATGGATGAATTCAAAGTTAAGGGTGAAGAGCTTCTTGGAAAAGTGAAAGAAGTCATACATGAAGGCAATATCCGCAAGATCATCATCAAGAATGACAGTGGAAAAACCTATCTTGAAATTCCTGTAACCATCGGTGTTGTCGGTCTCGTTCTGGCTCCGGTTTGGGCAGCTGTTGGTGCTCTCGCAGCACTTGCTTCTTCTTTCACCATTCAGGTTATTAAAAAAGAAGAAAAGCAACCGGAAAAGAAAAAAGAGGTTCCAGCCAAGAAAGAATAATCATCTTTAAAACGCGAGGTAAGGGGTTCCTGAAATAAGGAACCCTTTGTCATATAAGAACAATTTAAGGGAATAAATCATGGAACTTAATTACATGAAAATGCAGATCTTCGAGATCGGTCTGCTCATTCTTGCAGCATATATCGGTGGTATGATTGCCCGAAAACTCAAGATCGGAGAGGTGATCGGACAGATTTTTGGGGGAATTCTTGTTGGTCCGCATTTTCTTGAGATTGTTCATAAATTTCTTGTGAACCATGAGGGACTTAAACAAATATTTTTCTTCAAACCTATTTACCATTTCTATGATACCACGTTTCCCGAATATGCTAATATTCTCGAAAGCTATCATTTCTTTGTTTTTCTCTTTCTTGGATTAATCGCATTCTCAATCGGTGAGGAACTACATCTTGACCGTATAAAAGAGGTGGGAGCAAAAGCAGCAATAATCTGTGTAATCCAGGGCTTGTTAACATGGGGATTGCTCTTCCTTGGTTTCAGGTTCATCTTTCATTTTGATGTCATCCTTTCTTTGATACTTGGTTCGATCGGTATCGCAACTGCTCCTGCGTTGACGTTTCTGCTCATGAATAAACTCCGCATTGAGGGATCGTTACGTAAGATTTTAGCAAATGTGATCGTTCTGGATAATATCATGGAAGTGGTATTCTTTTCTTTGTTTTTGAGTATTGGAGTTGCTCTTAGCAAGGGTGGGAATCTTTCATCACTTTCATTAACTGGTTATATAATAAAGGACTTGCTTCTTGCGATCCTCATCGGGGGAGCAGTATTTTTTATTTTGAAGCTTACGATAAAAAAGCGACTGCCGGAAGACGTTCGTTTTGCAGAATCAGATTCCTTTCTTTCGACGGTGCTATCAGAGCATCCAACCCCATCTGTTGAGATCCTGCTTATTATTTTAGGAGTCGTGTCGATCGGTGTTGCTGTTGCAATTCATTTCAACCTGCCCTTCCTGATAACAGCTGTAGTTGCTGGTGTTCTTATCTCGAATTTCCATTCCCATGCGATTTTTGATTCACTCAAGATTGAGAATGTCATGCCTATCATGAATCTGCTTTTTTTTGCTATCATCGGCGCAAGTGTACGATTGGAGAGTTTTTCAAAAGAAACGATCATATTCGTGATCGCATACCTCATTTTAAGGACTATTGCAAAATTATTTGGGAACTGGCTTGGATGTAAGGTTACAAAGCAGGATCCCAAAGTGACAGCCAGTCTGCCCAAACTCATGCTTCCACAAGCAGGTGTAGCAGCAGTTGAAACGATCCTCGTTGCAGCAATGCTCAAAGGACATGGGGGAGGAATTATTTTTGATACGATCATACCTGCACTGGTTATCTTCGAACTTGTCGGCGCATGGCTGTCTGAGCGAACGCTTATCAAGTGGAAGAACTGGACGGTTGGCGAGCGCGAAGCACTTCTTACTGCTGATGTCTCAGAACAGAAGATGTCTCTTTCTAATTTAGTACAAGACCGTATTATTGAGATGATGGCTTCGAACAAGGAGCAGGCAGTTTTTGAACTTTCCCAGCTTTTTGTAAAAGAAATGATCGTTCCCGAGACCAAGATCATTACTGATTCTGTGATTGCCCGTGAAAAACTTGCCAGTACTGCAATCGGGAATGGTATAGCCCTTCCACACTGCAGAATATCCTCGATTGATACAACGAAAGTTGCTTGTGGTTTTCTGAAAAATCCAATAGATTGGAATGCTCCGGACAAAAAACCAGTTGATCTTATATTTTTAATCATCACACCGGACCGTTTCCCGGAACAGCATCTTCAGGCGATAAAATCGATCAGCCTTGCACTGAAAATTCCTGAGTTTAAGAAAAACCTTAAATACGCACTTGAAACAGATCAAGCACAAACATATATAAAAAATATTTCAGCCCAGGAAATAACTTCATCACAGGAACCGGATTTGATTGTGCAAAATAAAAGCTGATAAATAGTTATTTTAGTGCACTAAAAATCTTGACACTAAATCTTTTGTTTTTGTAGAAATTTTTATATCGTATCTTGTTATTCAATTCGGATTGAACCTGAATCAATCTTTGCAATTCTTCATTCTTTTCTGATCGGAAAATCGAAACCTTACAACACCATATCTGAAACAAAAACTCTTTTTTGAGTACCAGTGTGATAATGAATACTTTCGGAGGTTCCATGAAGAAATTTATGTTAATATTTTTATTGTTTACAATTCCTTGCTTCTTGTTCTCACAAACTCCTTCTGATTTAGTTACTCCAAATGTAGCTTATCCAGGTTTAAATATGGGTGTAAATATAATCGTACCTGTTGATTTTATTGTGTATGGGGTTGCGATATGGTGCTGGATTGAAAGTGGAACCTATACCTGCGATTGCTTAACCGTTACCTCTGAATCTCCTCGATGTGTATTTGCTACTTTTAGCATCCCATATTATTTTCCGGTTGGTTCTTGTGATATTTGGGTGTATTCTGAAGCAGAACCGGATCCCTGGGCTGCACCTTTTGAAATTGTTCCTGATTTTGCTCTTCCATATATTACATGTTGTCAACCAAATTATGCTATTCAAGGTGAATCAATTGATGCAATAATTACTGCTGTTGCTGCTTCTTCTTACGATCCTATGGCTTTACTATTACATGATATTGAAACTATTCCAGCAACTTCGGTCCAACAGACTGGAGTTGATGAATTTATTGCATCATTCAATATTCCTTCGTATACGACACCCGGTGATTGGCTCTTGGTTTTGCATAACTTAGAGGTAAACGGTACAGAGGGACTAAATATAAATACTTCTTTCCCGATTTACTCAAATTTAACAGGCAATTTATGTGGATTGGTTGTTAAGGGGGGAACACGTGATTTCATTGAAGGAGCAACAATTACCTGTACGTATAAATCAACTCTATCAACTGAAACTGGTTATAATTTGGACGATATTCCGATTGGTAATCACTTGGCAAGTTGTTCTGCTGATGGATTTTTTTCTTCTGAAGATTTTGTAACCATTGAAGTAGGTCAAACAGCTGGATTGAATTTTGTTCTTGATTGGACAACATGTAATCCAGATCCATCCTCAATATTTAAGCATGTCCCACCTAATGATACTCATCAAAGTTCGGTAGAGTTAATAAATTTGGGTAACACGGATTTTTCGTATAATGCTGGATTTACTGTATGGTACCCAAAAGAAAAAAATTTTGGTGACTTGCTTTTCAGTTTTGATGCTACAGCAGTTACAGGATCAACGAAACTTTTTGGTATAAATACTGACGGTTCGTATTTATATCTTACTGATTATGATATCTCTGAGTTCCATCAATTAGAATTAGATGGCACACTGGTTAATACATTTTCAATCCCCGGTGTATCTGAAGTTCGAGGGCTTGCTTATGACGGGACATATTTCTATGGTGGAAAAAGAGAAATGTACTTCTGGGAAATGGATTTTGGTTCACAATCTCTGATAAGTACAACTAATACTTTGATGCAAATAAGAGCAATAACCTATGATCCGATCAATGATGGATTCTGGGTTAATAATTGTCTGACGGATCTGCGTTTTATTGACAGATCAGGTATTCAATGGGACCTTATTGCTAGTCCCGGATATATGATGAGCGTTGCGTACGATGGGTTTTCAGACGGGGGTCCCTATTTGTGGTGCTTCAGAGGTATAAACGGTCCTATCCAGGATTGTTGGATTGAGCAAATAGATATTGCTACAGGTCAACCTACGGGAGTTGAAATACAGGTCAATAATGATCTTGGAGACGGGTATGCTGCTGGACTGTTCTGCAGCGATCAAATTATTCCAGGAAAAGTTGTGCTAGGTGGTATTATTTCTCAGGACACACAGGATGTTGTGTTTGGATACGAAATAAAATCCGACAGCTGGGCTACTATTACCGAGAATGCGTCAGGTACGATTCCCGCGGAAGGATCTACAGAGATGACAGTGGTACTTAATGCAACCGGAATGTCAGCAGGTGAAACTCATTATGGAAAAATAATAATTGAACACAACGGGAGTGATACAACAGATGTTGTTATTCCTGTTACAATGGTAGTAAGCTATGATGTTGATGAACCTCCAACATCACAAACATCTTTTGCAAATCATTATCCTAATCCTGCTACAGGTTCTGTTGAAGTAAACTATACAATACCACACATGCATGAAGGTGAAGAAATCCCGATCAACATCTACAATATTCGAGGTCAACTCATCAATTCTGTTCAAGGAAAAGATGGTTATGCGATCTGGAATACAGAGAAAATTTCTTCAGGTATTTACTTCTACAAAATACAAAGAGATGATATTGAGTTAGTAAATAAAGTACTTATCATAAAATAATGAATTGCTGAGAGTATTATTGAATGTAATCGAGGGAGGGAATTATGAAAAGTACTTTTTACAGAAATGTATTCTGAATGTTAAACTAGATGCATATATATTTTGACACGATTCATCATAAAAGAAATTCTATGTAGATGAATTTTATGTAAAATATCTATACAGGAGACTTCATGATAAATCATTTTAAGATCATAAAAGAGCTGGATTTTGTAAGGATTGCAGGTACTGAAGGAGAGAAAAGAGCACGAGAGATCATTTCAGGATATTGCAGAGAATTGGGCTTAGAACCGAAAACCGAATCTTTTGATATCATTACTTTTGAACCGGGTACAGCACAAATCAGCGCAGATAATCTCAAAATTAATGCAGTTCCTTTTGGATTGAATGACAGCATCGAGCTTGAAGGGGAGTTTGTCTTTTTAGAAAACAAAGACGTCATAGCTTATAATAAGAACGCATATAAAGATAAGATCGTAGCGTCAATGGGGTATACCCGAAAGCTTGGACCTGACCTCAAGAAAAGCGGTATCAAAGCATATATTGTGATCGGGAGACCGGAAAGAGAAGCTCTGAGTCTGTCACACAGGCAGTCACTTCATCCTGATGGATATGTGCCAATGGTTACAGTCTCCTATAATGATGGATTGAAGCTGGCACAAAAGACTGGCTCTTCAATAAAAATTTCCATATCCCAGAAGGTTCATAAAAAGAAAGCACATAATATCATTGTTAATGTTCCTGCAGTGAAAAAAAAGGATGACAATCTAACACTTGCAGTGGGACATTATGATACAGTCTCACGAAGCCCGGGTGCATCTGATAATGCAGGCGGGACCATATCTCTTATCAAAGCTCTTGAGCACTTTTCAAAACATCCTCCCAAACGAGATCTGCGTGTCATATTTTTCTCTGGAGAAGAGCTTGGACTCAGAGGTAGTCAGCATTATGTAAAATCTCATCTCGATGAAATAAAAGAGAAGGTTGGTTTGATACTCAATCTCGATGTGTCCGGCGATCCGATCGGATCTGATGGTATGATGGTTGTTGGCACCAATGAACTTCTCGGGTATTGTGATGGCCTTATGAAAGAAGCCGGTGTCTTGTACGAAGCAAAACTCGATATCTACAGCAGCGATAATATGCCTTTTGCTGTATATGAAGTTCCTTCTGTAAATATAGCTCGATTCGGTGGTAAGGCTTCCTTCCACATACACACTCCGGGAGATAGTAAACGTAATGTCTCCTCACAGGGTTATAACAATACGATCACCACAGCAATTATCCTCCTCAAGCATATTCTCAATGCAGAAATATATCCTGTAAAGAAGGAGATCGACTCATCCCTGAAAGATAAGATCGAGAAGTATATCTGGAACCTTAACTATGAAAAACCCGAACTTGAATGGGAACCGAGATATAAAAAATAAGAGAAAATTATAGTTGATAAATATATAATTTATAGTAATATTTCGGGGTATCACTGACTAATTGTAACTTGATACCGATTTCATCAGCATTGTTTATCTTTGAAGTAGAAAAGAGATATTTCACATCAAATTTTCGCAATTCCGAAAGATTTAACTCACAAGATATTTCAGGGATATTCTTTTTGATGAAATGCTGATCATAATAATTTTTGCCTATCGCATCATCAAATAAAAACAATGCCGAACCGTGATGTATGAAATAGTCTGTGAGGATTTCGGATGATCCAAGTTCATCCTTGATTACTTTATAGAATTTCTCCTTAAATTCAATTGGATAGTAAGCGCTGAAAGAGCCAATCGTCTTAAATCCATTATAATTTGCAACAGCAGGAAAAAAACCAATACATCCTATGCGATATTCAGCGTTACAATCATCAACTTGAAGTTTGATTTCATCAAATTGTTGCTCGGACATAAATTCTTTGAATGTTGGATGTCCACGGTAAGTTTTTATTGTTGAGTATGAGAAGTTTATAACTATTTGTGCGAGAAGTAGGATCGTGATTATTCCAAGTGCGATACTCTTTTTTTTATAGATATCATAAAAATACTTTATACACAAAGCCCAGAGAATATACAAGATCAGAGTCTTGAGAACATAAATTCTGCTGAAATTGAATCCGATATTTAATGTATCATACAAAAAAGAGAATGGACGGAAAAAGTATATTCCATATATGAAGACTAGTACACACTGCAAGCCCCATAATCCAAGAATTATTTTTTTTTCTTGTTTCTTCCCGAATTTCAATATAATAATTGAGAAAATAAGACAAGTAGGAAAAATGAGATACGAATGATACGAATGAGAGAGTTTTATTGAATTGAAAAATAAAAATAACATATTCTTTAAAGAATCTACAAAATTGTACTTTTCCATCACTTGTACAGCTCGATTCGTCGGGATTTTCAATATCAATAGATTATAAAAAACAGGGAAATGACTTATTACTGCAAGAAGGAAGAAGAGAACTGAAGCGAGGAAGAAATGGAGGTTGGTTCTGCGCTTTATTAGAAAATATATGTTGAGAATTATAAGAAGGATGAAAATGTATATTCCTGAAAAAAAGAAATTTGAATACAATGAATAGACAACGATAATAAGATAAGAAAGTGCAATATAACGATTTTGATAGATGTTGATAAAACCCAAAATAAGAAGGGGAATGCCGGCTATTGATAGATTTCCCTGAGGCCAGAATGGTAAAGAAATCCAGGCCAACGAAAAAATAACGGAAACGTAATCTGGCAATTTCCTTTTGAATATGAAAATCTTAAGTAAAAAGAACATTCCGATAAATGAGAGCACACGATAGAAAAATTCATTGAATACATATCCCCAGAAATAATCAAATAAGAAAAATAATTTATCCAGTTTAAAGTGTGATACGTGGAAGATACTATGAGCCGTTGGTAATGTATATTCCTTGGTATCAGAATTGGGATAGAAATTTGCCCTATACTTCCCATCAAAAATTCCCTGCATATTCAACTGGTTAAGGTTGTCGTGAATCGGAATAAAGACGTTTTTTCCGCGAATCAAATATGGAGAGAAATACAATGCAAACAGAACAACAACGAGAAGAATGATGAAAATTCTTGTTTTAAAGAAATTTCTTCTCGTGTTCATAATTTTATGTTAAGAATTGCCTTACATGATGAACAATTTCAGTAATATAATCAGGAATAAAACCGAAAAAAAGAGGAAGCCGGAGAATGGTTTGGCTGACCTTGTCCGTAACAGGAAGTTGTGTTTCAGAGTATTTCCCTTGCCAAAAAGGAGCACTATGCAGAGGAATATAGTGAAACACTGTCTGGATTCCTCGCTTTTCCAGGTATTGTATCAGTAGTTTTCTTTCATTTGAGTTTGATAACATAATGTAGAAAATATGTGCATTTGATTGTATATGTGAAGACGTGGGTGCAAGAGAATCAGATGGTAAGAATCGCGAGAGCAGCTCATAATATAAATTCCAATTATTCAGGCGTTCATGAGTAATTTCTGTAAGATGCAGCAACTGGGTGTACAAAAAAGCTGCCTGTAGTTCTGACATAAGAAAATTTGAGCTGCTCGATATCCATGTATAATTGTCTGACTCGCCCTTTTCAAATTCTCCTCGATTTGTTCCTTTATCATACAGATAAGTGGCTTCCTCAATCATGTCAGGATTGTTTACAAGTAAAGCTCCGCCTTCTCCGCATTGGATATTTTTTGTCTCGTGGAAACTGATAACTGCAAAGTCGCCAAAACTTCCCAAAGGTTTGTCTTTGTATTTTGTGCCAAGCGCCATGGCTGCATCTTCGATTAAGAGTATATTATGTTTTTTACAGATTGCAGTGATTTCATCCATTTCACAGGAGAAACCACCATAATGAACTATGACAACAGCTTTTGTCTTCTTTGTAATCAGTTTCTCGAGTTGATTATTATCAATATTTTTCATGTCTTTTCTGATGTCACACCAGACTATTTTCGCTCCGTTTCGCACAAATGGATTTGATGAAGCAATATAAGTAAATGAAGGCATGATGATTTCATCACCGGGCTGTAGATGCAGGATTATGGCGCACATTTCCAGCGCAGCAGTACAGGATGAAGTCATAAAAACTTTCTTTGCTAAAGTGATTTTTCCTATTAGTGTTGCACATTTTTTGCAGAATTCACCTCTCCCTGAAAATTTCCTATTTGATATAACTTTTTCCAAATATTTCTGCTCATCTCCCCATACACACGGTATATTAAATGGAATTCTCATCATTTTTTATCCCCAGATGTACTTGTGTGCCTTTGATCCGGTGCAGAAAAGCATATCAAGAATCGAGACATTATGTGAAAATTTTCCCCATGGCTGATCATAGATTGGATAGTGCGAGTAATCCATAAATTCGATCTCGATGCTGTTCTTTTTGAATAGTTCTGGTTTTATATATGCTTGAGCAGAAGGACCGGTAAGATAGTGTGTTCCACCAAGCTGTTTAACGATCGAGATGATCTTTTCGTTTTTTCCACTCATGAGTGTATAATCAGTTGAGTTAGAGGATTCTGTACGAATACCTAATATTTTAGCAATCTCTT
>JAFGDR010000016.1 GCA_016932035.1 Candidatus Cloacimonadota bacterium | reverse complement strand
ATCAGATACATATTATGCATCAATTGTAGAATCATTACAGACAATTTATCATTTGCATTTTCATTATTTGTGGGATATTCCCGAGTTTGTGGAATCAAGTTTAGATTATCAAGTTCGGATATCAGGTTTAGAATATCCTGAAGTTGAAACTTTTAGTGAATATTTTTCAATTTTTAATTCATCAAATTCTGTTATTGATATTGATGGAAATATATATAACACTGTTCAAATAGGTGACCAGGTTTGGATGGCTGAAAATTTGCGTGTGAAACGGTATAAAAACGGCTATCCATTGAAACATTATGAAGATGATACTTCATGGTTTGATACATATTATGGAGCTTATTGTCATTACGATAATGATACAACTTATTTTGAAACATATGGTTTACTTTATAATTGGCTCGCTGTGGACGATTATCGAATGCTTGCACCAACCGGCTGGCATGTTCCAACATATGAAGAATGGCAAATCCTTTTAGAAAACCTTGATGGCTGGCAAGTAGCAGGTGGAAAAATGAAAACTACAGGCACACTTGAGCAAGGTGATGGACTCTGGCACGAGCCGAATACAGGTGCAACAAACGAAAGTTGTATGTTTATTGTTCCGGGTGGTTATAGATTATTTCATGGAGGATGTGATGAAATGGGTTATCAAGCTGCATATTGGACTTCTTCTGAAGATTCTATTTTTACAGCACCCTATATAAAACTCTACCACGATGCATGCGAGGTGCATTCATACAACCAGACTAAATGTTCTGGATTCTCTATACGCTGTTTAAAAGACTGATTGGTTCACTATCAAGAATCTTGACAATAACTTCTTGCTTATACGTTAAAACAAAACACTTCGGAGTATCATATGAAATTTACACACATTATTTTAATAATCGTCCTTCTTTTTCTAATAATTTCATGCGCAAAACATGATATTACTTTTGTTACCATCGGAACAGGCGGAGTAACCGGTGTTTATTATCCAACCGGGGGAGCTATCAGCAGGATGGTGAACAACAATTTCAAAGAATACGGCATCAAAGCAACAGTCGAATCCACAGCTGGTTCGGTGTATAATATTAATTCAGTCCTCAGTGGTGACCTCGATTTCGGTATTGCACAATCCGATAGACAATATCAAGCTATCAAAGGGCTTTCTGAATGGGCTGAGATAGGACCACAAAACAAATTGAGATCAGTGTTTTCAATACATCCGGAAGCAATAACATTGATTGCTTCTGACAAAAGTGGTGTTTATACCATACGGGATCTTGTAGGTAAGAAGGTTAATCTTGGCAACCCAGGCTCGGGACAACTTCAAAATTCCAGGGATGTCCTTAATGCTTTTAATGTTGGTGAAGATATGCTCGGAGCAGAATATGTAAAAGCTGTCGAAGCGCCGGGACTCGTCCAGGATGAGCGTATGGATGCCTTTTTCTATACGGTAGGTCATCCGAACGGTAATATCAAAGAAGCAACATCCGGACGTATAAAAGTTCATATCGTGCCTATTGAGGGAGCACCGATCGATGCTCTGCTTGATGAGCTTCCATACTACGATAAAGCAATTATTCCTCATGAATATTATGAACTTTCCACGAATACTCAAGACGTACCAACGATCGGCGTGAAAGCAACTCTGGTCACTTCTTCCGATGTTTCTGATGATATTGTGTATGCATTCACAAAAGAAGTATTTGAGAACTTTGATGAATTTAAAACCCTTCATCCAGCATATGGCACTCTTACAAAAGAGAGTATGCTGAAAGGGCTGTCTGCTCCTCTTCATCCCGGAGCTTTGAAATATTACAAAGAAGCAGGATTAATTGATTATATAAAACCCTCACTCATTCAAACCGATATGTAAGTCAATTATTGAAGGGAGTATTGATGGCAAGATATAGTCTTCTCAGGCATATAGCTTGTGTGGTTATTTTTGTTTCTATGATCCTTGGATGCTCCATGATGTCATCCATGCAAACAGGACGAACTATGAAGAAGGGGGATGTGGGTCTTGGAATTGGTTATGGTAGTCTATTTGAAAATGATGATAGCAAGATTTTTTCTAACTATCATTTTTGGGAATTGAATTTACGCTATGGACTTTTTAAGAATTTTGATTTTGGTTTGGAGTTTATAGCATATCTGCCCACTACCCTCGATGTGAAATATCAATTTGCTGGAACTGATAGTTCATTATTTGCCAGCAGCATCGGATTAGGTTTTACGATACAATCAGTTCAATTTGGCTTTAAAGAGGTTGGATTTCTTTTACCCCTGTACACATCTTTTCATCCAGTAAAAGAGGTTGCCTTGTTTCTGAGTCCAAGAGTGTATTATTATCATGACAGCTCCAATTGGGTAACTTATGCTGGATTATCCACGGGATTTCGCCTTGGCGGAACCTGTGCTTTAATTCTTGAATATGATATTTACAAGATAATTTCCACTGATTCTAGAACAGTTTCCCAGGCACTTGTAGGGCTATCGTATAATATTCCATAGGTTCGTTATCTTTTTGCCTTCGAAAGACATTATTAAGAGCAATTTGAATAATGTATGATAAGAACCTTGACGCATTATGTTACGTATTGAAGCATTTCATCATTACATTCTAGGATGTGCCATGATAAGAGAATCTGGTTAAACCATATTATTATAAATCAGTTTCCGTTAATGTATCGAGTGAACTGGCCATTCTGAAATCAACGATCGAGGATACGAATATTATGTTTATATTGAATCTATTAAAAAATTGGATGATCATCATTGGTGCGATCATAATGATTATTTCACTGTACCCAATGCAGCAGATCAAAAAGAAGTTGCCAGAAGGTCCCCTGCGTAGCAAATGGGATCTGCTCAGCATCCTGATCCTGTTTTTCTTTGCTGGATATATTGTTTTTGTTGTTGCACAATGGAATAGAAATCTAACAGCCTCCGATTTTATTGTTCCTTTCATATTTTTCTTTGGTGCAATCTTTGCTCTTTTAACAAGCTCACTCGCAGTGCAGACCGCAATGGACATTCTCCGCATAAACAAACTTGAGCAGGATAATATCACCGATCCGCTTATGGAGATCAATAATCGCCGTCATTTTGATATGCGGCTGATTGAAGAGATCAGCAGAGCTCATCGATATAATTCTCCACTTGCATTGTTCATGGTCGATGTTGACCATTTTAAAAAGATAAATGATACTTTTGGACACGACATTGGCGATGATGTACTGGTTGAATTGGGTAGACTTATTCAGGATCAGGTACGAAGGAACGATATCGTTGCTCGGTACGGTGGAGAAGAAATAACGATCATTGCACCTGAGACAACCATTGAAGTTGCCCGTACTCTTGGAGAACGTCTTAGATCGACAATCGAAGATACTGTATTAGTAAAAAAAACCAATTCTCATCCAGCAATAAAAGCTACTGTCAGTATAGGGATTTCCGGACTTACTAAAAATATTGTCAGTATGAAGGATTTCATACAAAAGGCTGATGTGGCTTTATACGAAGCTAAATCAAATGGACGTAATAAGGTTGTCGTTTTTGAGGAATCATAAGAATGATAAATTGATGGAAGGATACCTATGTATTTTCAAATAGTAAAGAATGCAATCATTATAATCGGAGCGATACTTTTGTTAGTGTCACTCTTTCAGTTGCAGCAACTGATGAGGCACCTACCTGAGGGATCATTAAAGAAAAAGTGGTATATTTTAAGTATCCTGATCGTTATCTTTATTATTGGTTATGTTGTATTTCTCGTCGTTGAATGGAATGCATTCAATGATCCTTCCTGTTTGATCGTGCCGTTTATCTTTTTCTTTGGCGCGGTGTTCGTTCTGCTCACCAGTTCTCTTGCAATGCAAACAGCTCGTGACCTTCTTCGGATCAGCAGACTCGAACGGGAAAACGTAACCGATCCTTTGACCCACCTCTATAACAGAAGGCATTTTGACAGAAGACTTGCGGATGAGATAAATAGAGCACATCGATATGGTTCTCCGCTCGTACTTTTTATGGTCGATGTTGATCATTTTAAGAAGATCAATGATAAATATGGTCATGATGTTGGGGATAAAGTTTTGAAGAAGATCAGTTCCCTTTTGCAAAAAAACGTGAGAAATACTGATGTCATAGCAAGATATGGTGGAGAAGAGATTGCAATCATAGCTCCTGAAACAAAGATCGAAGTCGCGAGTATTCTTGGTGAAAGACTCAGAGAAGCTATCGAGACCGAAATTCTCGTCCGAGCAAATAATAAACATGATGATATACGGGCTACAGTCAGTATTGGCATTGCAGAACTTGGAAAGGACATACATCAAAACGATCAATTTGTAAAGTGTGCAGATACAGCCCTGTATAAAGCAAAAGAAAGTGGAAGGAATCGTGTCATACATTGTTGAGAAGAATGATTCAAGGAGTTTGCCATGGATATAATAAAAATTCTCAAAGAGAATGATTCGATCTTTGCGGAGTGTGATCACACAACGAAGCTTGTTTCAAGTGAACAGGATGCAGTCGATCTCATCGGATTCTGCGGGTATCATCAAACAAATAATTTACTGCTCTACACCGATAATGTTGACGAGAGCTTTTTTGATCTGAAATCTCAGCTTGCCGGTAAAGTTTTGCAGAAATGTATGAATTATTATATGAGAGTGGCAATGGTTCTATCCTTAGATATACAAGATAACAAACGATTCTCCGAAATGGTTCTTGAAACGAATAAAGGTAACCATTTCCGAATATTCAAGACAAGAGATGAAGCAATAGATTGGCTTACTCATGGATAAAGAGATTAATATCAGATTTGAGAAAAACAATCCTATTACTGCAGATGAACTGATCGATGTTTTCAAGAGTGTGGAATGGAGAAAAAATCCCGAAAATATCGTTGAAGCATTTCGTAATTCGTATTATATTACTGCATATGATGGCAATACACTTGTCGGCTTTGCTCGTGCAATATCTGACGGATATTACTACACAAATATTTTTGATGTCATCGTTCGACCGGAGTATCATACGAGAGGTATCGGCAAACGTATGATGAACATGCTCAGAGAAAAATTCAAAGGTACATATTTCTTTTTAACCTATACCGAAGGACGTAAAGAGTTCTACCAAAAATGCGGATTTGAGCAAAACGATCGGGCCATGTGGATACAAATCCATCAATCATAAGATTTATACGTATGCCGGATAAAAATGAACAATCACATTATATCGGTACATTAAATGAGAAATCTCTGCATGCTGATCTCAAAACATGGTATGCGCAGCCAGGTGATAGGCTTGAAGTTCCTATTGATGGATATTACATCGATATTGTTCGCGGTAATGAATTGATCGAGATACAGACCCGGAATTTTTCATCGATAAAAACAAAGATCAGAACGTTACTATCCAATCATAAAGTACATCTCATTCATACAATTGCTCAGGAAAAATGGCTGGTAAAATTACCAAAAGATGGTGATGGAGACCCTGTTCGAAGAAAGTCTCCCAGAAAAGGAACTATGCTTGATATTCTTAACGAATTGGTTAGTTTTCCATCGCTGCTCAAGCATAAAAATTTTGTCCTCGAACTTCTCTTTATCAAGGAAGAAGAAGTTCGAAGATATGATCCGAGAAAAGGCTGGCGAAGGCATGGCTGGGTAACTCATGAAAGAAGACTCTTGGATGTCATGGATTCAGTGATCATACAAAACCCAAAAGATTTTGAGATTCTCATTCCTGATGTATTACCTGCCCAGTTTACAACTGAAGATGTTGCTTTTGCTATCGGTCGGTCGAAATGGTTTGCGCAAAAATTGGTGTATTGTCTGAAAAAAATGGATATTATCGAAAAAGTTGGTTCCAGGAATAAATTTTATGTATACCAAAAGAAAATTTCGGAGAAATAGATGAGTATCGAAGAGAAATTAAATCTGAACGGAGAATTTTTGGGAGTTACATCCATGGCTGTATATAGTGCGCCCTGGTTTCTAAAGGTTGGTTTGCTGGTTCTTGTGGGATTTCTTTTCTCAGTGAAGATTGCTCAGGATTCCAAGAACTTCAAAGAAGAGCTTGATGAGATCGCAGAAGAGGATCAGGACGATTATCTTAAGCTGATGAATGATTTCAATAAATTCTTTTTTGGATTTACCGTTGCAAAAAAGAACCTACCGGTTTATTGGCTGGGCTTTGCAATATTTGCAATTACTTTTGTGTTTTCCGTTATTGAAACAATAACTAAAATTTTCTAATAGAGTTGCTTACTTCATCATAAAAGATAGTTATGTCTAAAGGAATTTTTAGTAATGTTCATTCATTGATCATCTCATTTATTGCTCTGGCATGGGCACTTTTTCAGCTTGCACTGCCATATTTCATTATTCTCGATAGTGTGTCGATCCGGGCAATTCACCTTGCTTTTGCACTCTGTCTTGTTTTTTTAACGATTCCATTCAGAAAGCCAAAGGATCAGAAGGGATATTGTTTTCGGGATAATAACATTCCAGTTCTGGATTACATACTTGCAATAATTGCCGCAGGTGCAGCATTGTATATCATGCTGGACTGGACCGGCGTATGTATGCGCTCTGGTCGTCCAATTCTTCGAGATGTCATCATAAGTTTTACTCTTATTGTTTTACTATTGGAAGCTGCCAGACGTTCTCTTGGTCCAGCATTGACATTGATCTCGGTTCTTTTTACAATTTATGCTTTTCTTGGACCGTACCTACCCAGGATTTTTGCATTCAAAGGAGTTTCGTTAACAAAATATATCAGCCAGATAGTGCTTTCAACTGAAGGGATTTACGGCATTCCGCTCGATGTATCAGCAACAACGGTTTTCCTCTTTGTTCTTTTAGGAGCAATGCTTGAACGAGTAGGAGCAGGGCAGTTTTTTAATAGAGTTGCTATTTCACTACTTGGTCGTTTCAAGGGAGGTCCTGCAAAAGCTGCGGTTGTTTCCAGCGGCTTAACTGGTATTGTGTCCGGCTCGAGTATCGCGAATGTTGCAACAACGGGTACGTTTACCATTCCACTCATGAAGAAGGTTGGTTATCCCGCTAAAATAGCTGCTGCCACAGAGGTTGCTGCGAGCACGAATGGGCAGCTCATGCCACCGATCATGGGTGCAGCTGCATTCATCATTGCTGAATATCTCGGATTGCCTTATATCGATGTCATCAAAGCAGCTGCAATTCCTGCAGTTGTTTCATACATTGCACTCTTTTATATTACACACCTTGAAGCATCTAAACGCGGTATGAAGGGATTACCGATCGAAGAAATACCAAAATTTCGAAATGTCATGAGGAAAGGATTTTATTTCCTTATCCCGCTCATTATACTCATTTATGAACTCATCGCTCTCAGACATTCACCGAATCTTGCTGCCTTTAATGCCATCATATCCCTGATGGTGATCGTATTCGTTCGTGAGATCATAAATGCCAAAAAGGAAAAAGATAGTATTCTCAATTCGATAAAAAGGAGTTTAGGAATTATATCTGAAGGTCTGATAAACGGTTCTAAGAATATGCTGTCTGTGGCGGTTGCAACTGCAACTGCTGGGATTGTTGTTGGTATAGTCACGATGGGTATCGGCAGTATGATCGTTGGGATCGTTGAGACTCTTTCTGGGGGAAACATCCTTCTCCTTCTTATCATAACTGCAATTGCCAGCTTGATTCTCGGAATGGGACTTCCCACAACAGCAACGTATATAGTGATGGCATCCATAACCGTACCAGTCATCATCAAGCTCAGTGCAGTGCATAGCATGAATCCGATACCTGCGATCTCAGCACATCTTTTCTGCTTTTATTTCGGTATTCTTGCTGATGATACACCACCGGTCGGACTTGCAGCATACACTGCGGCTGCGATAGCCAAATCAGATCCGATCCCGAAAGGTGTTCAGGGTTTCATATACGATCTTCGTACAGCAGTTATTCCATTCATGTTCGTCTTTAATACCGAACTTGTTCTCTATGGCATCAACAGTTTTGCCCATGCAATGTTCATCTTCGGTATGGCAACGCTGGGAGCACTGGCATTCACCAACGCTGTTCAGGGTTGGTTCATCATCAAGAACAAATTGTATGAAACGATCTTATTTTTGATTACATCTATTATTTTCTTTTATCCGGGATTCGTAACGAAACTCCTTCATATTTCTGATGGCTTTAGATATTATTTTTACATTGCAGGTTTCGCACTCTATGGAATGCTCTATTTCCTTCAAAAATATCGAAGTAAAACATACCATGAAACGGGATTTCAAAATTCTTGACACATAAACGTTACACAAAAATCTGTAATAAAAAAGAAATGTTGCTAGAGGTGAGAATATGAGAAAAATTCTAATTTTTCTCGTCATCTTTATATTTGTGTGTTTATCTGCATTTGCAGCGAAAAAGCCTGATTGGGTAACCAAAAGACCAATTGATAGTAATGCTTATATTGGCATCGGTGTTGCCCAAAAAGATACAGAAACAAGCGAATATATTCAGAAGGCAAAAGACCGTGCTCTACGAGAGATCGCATCTGAGATAACGGTGACGATCAGTGGTGCTACAATCAACCAGATTCTCGAAAAGGCAGGTGTGGTAAAAGAGGAATTCGAATCACAAATTCAGTCATCCACGCAAGCACAGCTCGAAGGATACGAACTGGTCGATACATGGGAAGATAAAACTCAATACTGGGTGTATTACAAACTATCAAAAATAAAATATACGCAACTCCGCAAAGAGAAGATCGATAAAGCGCTTTCGCTTTCTTTGGATTTTTTTACCAAAGCAGAACAGAGAAAGGTAAGTAACCAGATAACAGAAGCTCTGCAGCTTTATTTGCAATCCTTGAACCCAATAGAACCATATTTAACCGAACCACTTGAGACAATGTATAATGGACAAAAAATATACATGCTCAATACGATCCATTCCTCACTCCAGCAGGTTTTGAGTACGATTTCCCTGAAACCTGTTCAGCCGGAAGTGGATGCAACAATCGGCAAGGGACTCGATAATCCAATCCTCTATAAAGCATTGTATATGACTGCCCCCATTTCGAATCTCCCTATCCAATTTGGCTTTATTAAAGGTGAAGGTGATCTGATCGAATATGCCAAAACAAGCCTGGATGGTATCGCACTATGCATGGTGTCATCAATTTATTCTGCGGACAAGATGCAGGTCATCAAAGGGGAGCTAGCACTCGATAATCTCATTTCTGCAGAGGAATCAAATCCAATTATTCTCGATATCATAAAGAGTCTGACAATCCCGTCTGCAAATGTACTTTTGAATGTTTCCGGTCCTAAGATTTTTATTGAGTCTACAGAATTGAATTTTGGAGAATCCCTCGATGTGAATTATATTGAACCAAAACTTAAAGAGAAACTCTCAGAATATGGATACAATTTTGTTGATATGAAATCGGATGCAGATTATATGATCATCATCGATGCACAGTCGAGAAAAGGTTCGACTGTATACAGCATGTGCTCTGCATTTGTGGATGCATCTATTTCTGTTATGGATATGTCCACCTATGATGAGATTTATAAAAACACGTTTTCGAATGTAAAAGGTATAAACAACGATATGGATAAAGCAGGGCTGGCAGCCTTCGATAATGCAGCAGCACAGATCTCTGCAGAGATTATCCAGATCATGCAATAGGTATTTAATAAATGAAGAAACTATACCTTCTTATTGCTGTATTCATGCTGGTTTTATGTAATCTTATTGCTGATATTATTCATATAAATTGTGATGGTACTGGAGATTATACAACAATTCAAGAAGGAATAAATGTTTCAATTAGTGGAGACACAGTACTTGTGGAACCAGGCACGTATGTTGAGAACATTAATTATAATGGGAAAAATATTGTGGTTGGGTCTTTGTTTTTCACGACTAATGATACTTCATATATTAGCCAAACTATTATAGATGCTAATTATAGCAATTCAGTTGTTAAATTTCTTAATCAAGAAGATACTGTAGCTGTTTTGTCTGGATTTTCTATAAAGCATGGACAATATTATAGAGGTGCTGGTATTTACTGTCATGATGCATCACCGACTATTAATAATGTTGTTGTTTCTAATTGTTACGCTGATAAGGGTGGGGGTATGTTCTTTGCCTTATCAAATTCTAATTTACGTGATATTAAGATTATTGACGGTTCTGCAGATATTTCTGCTGGTGGAATTTACTTAGAAGACTCAAATCTAAATTTTGAAAATTTATCTTTGATTTCGAATAACTCTCTGCAAGAGTGTGGTGGGATTTACATTAAATCAAACTCAAATGTTTTTATTGATGGTGGATATATTGTAGATAACACATCAGATGAAGACGGAAGTGGAATATTATGTGTAGATTCTTATCTTGATTTAAAGAATATCATTATAACAGGAAATAAGAATAATAGTAGTTGGTTAGGTTGGGGTGGTGGTATATATTATTATTCATCAAAGGGAATATTAAATAATGTATTAATTAGAGATAATGAATCAAATGCTGGTGGAGGAATGTATGTTAGTGGATCTTCTCTGTATATGATTGATGTTGAGATTAAAAATAATATAGCTGGAAATGGGGGTGGAATTGTATGGAATAATTCCAGTTTAACATTATCTAAAGTCTCAATATGTAATAATATTGCAGAAAATTTTGGTGCTGGTATATATTTTCTAGATAATTCTGTAGCAACGTTTGATGAGGATAACAGAAGCAATATATATGATAACATTTATGTTAATAATCGGGGGAGCGGTAGGGATATTTATGCAATTGGATCAGTTAATGTTAATGCATTTATAGATACATTTACTGTTATTAATCCTTCTGATTACTATGTCACACCAATTGATAGCTTTAACTTCAACATACTTCATGGTTTGAAAGATAGCTTAATCAACTCAGATATTTACGTTTCAGTAGATGGGAATAATCAAAATAGTGGTATTTCACCAGAAAGTCCATTGAGAAGTGTTAGTTATGCGCTATCAAGAATTTATTCAGATAGGGTAAATCATAACACCATATTCCTTTCTCCAGGAGTATATAGTCCCACGAATACTAATGAAGTGTTTCCGCTACACTGGAATAATTATGTTTCTTTGGAAGGTACTTCTTATGATGAAACGATTTTAGATGCTGAATCAACAAACAATGTTTTAGGTTTTT
>JAFGDR010000015.1 GCA_016932035.1 Candidatus Cloacimonadota bacterium | reverse complement strand
TTGTGGATTTTATTATCATCGCCAATATTTCCAAGAGATGCATAGTCATTAACAATATTCGAATGATTGCATCGTATCGTCTCATATGCGCTGATGCCCGGTAATATTGATTTTCTTCCACCACCGAAACCTGCAAAATAGTGCGGCGTGACAATACCTATAGTGATCAGAAAATCCGCTTCTGATACTTTCCTATTAATGAGCAACTCGTTACCCGAAGTCATTGAACCAAGACTCACGAGATCATCAGCCCGGCAATCATGATTGCTGATGGAAAATTCATCTACAATCCAATCACCATAATGATAGCGCATCTCTTTCTCGGTCATCTTCCTGTGTGTGCCGTTTGCGATCTGGATATGGATTGAGTTTTTTGTAGCTCCTTGAGTTAAAATGAGTTGTAATAATGTTCCTAAAAGAAGTGAAAAAGGACCTGGTCGTGTTATATCGCTCACAATGATCACGATATTTTTGGGATTTTTTTCCTTGATGAGTTCAGCTAACGGTTTAGAAGCAATAGGGTATACACACCTTTCCCGAATGAGTACTTCAGGATTTGGATGTGCTTGAAGATGTTGCATTTTAAGAAGTCCAAGTACATTTTTATCAGGAATATCACAAGTAATGATTTTTTCGCCATATTTTAATTCAATATTCATTGTTCCTCGTTAATGGGCATCATACCAGCTTTTACCAAAACCAATATCAACTTTGATCGGCACGATGCCAGCATACTCCCCTGGGAGTACATTTTCCATTTTTTGTTTAATAAGTTTTTTATAAAGATCGATCTTGCTTTTTTGTATTTCAAAAACAAGTTCATCATGTACCTGGATGATCATCATTATCTCATCTGTTTTATGAGAAATATTATTGTAAATATCATTCATTGCGATTTTTATCATATCGGCGGCAGTTCCCTGAATTGGCATGTTGATTGCCATGCGCTCTTCGTTTGACTGCACATTTCTGTTCCTGCTATTAATGCCGGGAAGGTATCTTCTTCGATTAAAGATCGTCTTAACATATCCTTTATCATGGGCGAATTTTTTTGTGGATTCGAGATACGAATAGACTCCTTTATAAAAGGAAAAATAGTTATCGATAAATGCCTGTGCCTCTGTTCGGGATAGCCCGAGATCTTCAGAAAGTGAGAATGCGCCCATACCATAGATGATGCCAAAATTGATCACTTTTGCCTGCCGTCTTTGGTCTGGAGTTACATCTTTTTCATCGATCCCGAAAATTGTTGCAGCTGTTTGTGAATGTATATCACCATCTTTTTTGAAATTCTCGATCATACGTTCATCTTTAGAAAGCAGCGCAACAATGCGCAGTTCGATCTGCGAGTAGTCTGCAGAAAGGATGACATGATCCTCTTTTTGAGCGATGAAGCCTTTTCTCATCTCGCGTCCGATCTCTGTGCGTATCGGTATATTCTGCAGGTTTGGATTTGAACTCGAGAGTCGTCCTGTTGCAGTAACAGTCTGATTGAACGATGAATGAATCCGATGAGTATGAGGATTTATCAATTTTGGAAAAGCATTTATATATGTTGATTGTAACTTCTTTAGTTGCCTGTAATCGATGATGTCAGCTGCTATCTCATATGTTTTGCTGAGTTTTGTAAGTACCTCAATATCAGTCGAATACCCGGTTTTTGTTTTTTTTATGACAGGCAAATCCATTTTTTCAAAGAGTATTTCTGATAACTGTGCCGGGGAGTCAATATTGAATTCTTCTCCGGTTTTATAATAGATTGTGTCTTTTAATTCCTCTGTTTTCTTATCAAGATCAAGGGATAATTTCTTAAAGAGATGAAGATCAATGTAAATGCCGTTTCTTTCTAACTGCGCAAGTGTTTTGACAAGCGGCATCTCAATATCATAAAAGAGCTGTGAGAGAGAGATTTTATCGATTTGGGGATTCAGTTTTTCCCATAACAGAAAAGTTATATAAGCATCTTCTGCAGCATATTCAGCTGCTTTTTCTATCTCAGCTTCACCGAATTGTATCTGGTTTCTTCCTTTACCGATAATATCTGTGATCGGAATCATTGAATGCTGCAGGTATTTCATGCTTACTTCATTCAGATTGTGTCGATGCTCTTCAGGAGCCAGCACATACGATGCGATCATAGTGTCAAAATACAGGTTTGCCAACTCGATCCCTTCATTTTGAAAGATCATGTAGTCGAATTTGATGTTGTGACCAATATACTTTTTTGAAGGATCTTGAAGAATTGGTTTAAGTTCCTGCAAAATCAATTGCTTATCAAGCTGTTTGCCAAATACATGACCAAGGGGAATGTAATATGAACGTTCGTCATCTACACAGAAAGATATCCCGACAATGTTGTCATTGATAGGATCACAGGAATCGGTTTCAAGATCGACAGCAATATATGTTGAATTGTCTAGATGTTGTATCAGTTCAGAAAACTCTTTTTGATTATCAATGATCGAATATTTAAATTCCTTCTTTTTGGGTTGTTCTGTCTCTCCATCGAAATATTTCATGAATGCAAACATTTCATACTGGGTGCAGAAAATTTTCAGATCCTCAGTGAAGATATCTGGTGTTTTCAGAGCTGTAAGATTAAGATCGATCGGAACGTTCATGTCCAGTGTAACAAGTTCTTTTGAAAGACGTCCCTGGTCAGCGAATTCGATGATACTATCTTTTATTTTGTCGGATGTAATCTCTTGTGCATGAGATAATATGTTTTCCAGATCACCGAATTCATGGATAAGCTTTGCTGCTGTCTTTGGACCGACTTTTGGAATACCCGGCACATTGTCCGAGGAATCACCTGTTAGGGAGAGAAGATCGATAATCTTATCAGGTGGAACATCAAACTTTTCTTCCACTTCCTGTATGCCGATAAACAGGTCTTTTGACTGGTCATAAATCTTTACATGGTCATCGACAAGCTGGCATAAATCCTTATCACTAGAAACGATAACAAGATCGTGTTTATTCTCGTAACGTTTTGCCAGGGTGCCGATTATATCATCAGCTTCATATCCTGGTTTCGACAGCTTTGCAATGCCGGTTGCGGACACCATTTCGAGGATTGGTTCAAGTTGTTCAACAAGGTCTTCTGGCATTTTATCACGTGTTGCTTTATACTCTTTGAAAGTTTTGTGTCTGAATGTGGGCTCTCGTTCATCAAAGGTAATTGCAAAGTATTCCGGCTCGAAATGTTCAAGCAGAGATATGATCGTTCTGAGGAAACCGAAGATCGCACTCGTGTTTTCTCCCCGGGAATTAATGAGAGGACGGTTCTTGAATGCAAAATAAGAACGATAGATTATTGCAGAACCATCGATGACAAATATAGTATTTTTCATTCGAACATTTCCTGCTTCGCTAACTTGAATGTCAATAATAAATTGACAAAAATTATGTATTCTAAAAGACATCATATTATTAGTATGAAGAAAATTTTTTTTGTTTTAATTATATTTATGATAACACTTTTTACCCAAGTATGGGCAAAAGAATATCATGTATCATATCTAAACTCTACACGAAAGGATCACATTGGTTTAACAGAGTTAGAGGGAAGAGATTATTTTAACCTCTATGATCTTGAACGTATTTTTGACGGTTCAATCAAAGCTGACCAACTCTCACAAACAGTTGATCTCATGTTGTTTGATAAGCGCTGTGAGTTCTCATTTTTCAATAACTGGGTACATTTTGGGCAGCACAGCTATAACCTTCATAATGATATCCAGATCGTTGACGGATTCTTCTATGTGCCGGAATATTTTTTACATCTCAGTGCCGATAAATTCTTTCCTGAAGAGATCACGCTGGATGACGGTTCGATCATTATTAATTTTACCTCTATGGAAAATTATCTGATAAAAACCATAGTCCTCGATCCGGGACATGGAGGAAAAGATCCTGGAGCGGTTGGTCGCATTATTGGATTGCAGGAAAAGGATATAGTGCTGAAAATAGCGAAGAAAGTAAAAAACCTCCTAGAACAAAATCTCGATGTAAAAGTTTTGCTTACTCGTGAAGATGACAGGTTCGTATCACTTGGAGACAGGACAGATTTTGCAAATGAAAACCAGGCGGATATTTTTGTAAGTATTCACTGTAACGCAGCATATAATACAAAGGCTAACGGTTCTGAGGTTTATTACCTTTCAACGGCTCAAACGCACGAAGCACGCGCTGTTGAAGCTATGGAAAACGAAGTTATCAAATTTGAGGACAAAGAAAGTATTGCCAGATATTCTGACCTCGATTTTATCCTGTATGATATGAGACAGACCGAGTACCTGAACGAAAGCAGCGAGTTTTCAGAAATGTGCCAGAACCAGCTTGTTAAAAATCTCACAACAAAAGATAATGGCGTACGGCAAGCAAATTTCTATGTTCTCAGAGGTGCATTCATGCCGGCAATTCTGGTAGAGATTGCGTACCTTTCCAATAAATATGAGGAAAAAAAGTTAAAATCTACCGATTTTCAGGATAAAGCTGCAAAAGCTATTTATACGAGTATCAAGCAGTTTAAAGATAAATATGATAGAATGAATTAATTTATGAGGAGAATCTAATGAAAAAATTTTTACTGATTTTTTTCTTTGTAAGTCTCATGCCATTCATGCTCACTGCAAAGTCAATGTTCGCAATTGGAAATATGTATGATCTTTACCCTCTTTTGACGGACCTCATTTCCTATGATCTCCAGTATAATGGGATCCAAAAACAGGAAACCTTGAGTATTCCCAGTCATGGTTCAGGTCCTTATGATCTGTGTATGGAATCAAATAACAAGTTACTCTTTGTGTCCTTCAGAGGTAGTAATGTTATTGAATGTGTCGATGCTGGATTATTTAAAAGCTATGGTTTTGCAGAGCTTAATAACATATCGAATCCTGCTGCAATTCAATATAATGATGAGTTGGGAATCTTGTATGCGCTTGAACGAAATACAAAAAAACTCTTCACGTATTCATGGTTTTACGATGATACGAATTTTACACTACAAGGATCGAGTCCCTATTACACAGAACTTGAAAATATTACCAACGGACAGGATTTAGAATACGATAGTTCAAACGATCTGATATATGTTGCTGATAGTTCGCAAAGTAGCGTCCATTACTTCTCTGCATATGATCTCTCACATCAAGGGTATGTGGATATCTTCCAAAAATCTACTTCTATTGCAGTTGATCATGGAAAGTATCTATATAGTGCTACAGATAATTATGGCTCAAAAATTCTGCAATATGATCTTGTAACCTCTGCTGTTCGATCTTATTATCTTTCACAAGACGCATATGTTGTAAAACTGGAGATAGATGATATGACCGGAAACCTCTTTGTGTCTTTGAGTTCAACCTCAGGAATCAATACTATACTAGTTCTTAATGAAATACTCGAAGAGATTCATATTATCAATGATGAAGAGATCAACAATCCAGCAGGAATGTGTGTGCCAAACCGGGATATAGGATATAATCCTTATGGTGTTCAAAAAGATGACGGCGTTTTTACATGGATTTCACCAAACAAATTAATGAGGTATACGATCTCATATCAAAATCAACTCAACTATCCACTTGAAAATGTTATCATAACGGACTGGCTACCATCAGATCAGCATGTCTCCGTTCATAATATCAGCGATGACGGTTTCTACGATCAGCAGGAACATACGATTACCTGGGATGTTGGAACATTATTGGCAGGAGGCATCGAAGAGGATGTTTGGGTCGAAGTGAGAGTTCTTTCCGGCATACAAACACCTGATACACTCGTAAATTTCTGCACGATCGGTAATGACCTTGTTACCACAACCAAATATGTTGAAACATTTATAAGAAGCAAAACACCTGTCACGGATTCCTATTTCGAACCGAATCCCTATAATCCTGAACTAAATGGAGAACCAGGAATTGCTCATCTGAATTTTGCTGATAAAGACTCGCCTATTACAAAATTATTGATCTATGATCTCAACGGAGAGCTGGTAATAAAACGAGAAAATCTATCTCTTGAAGAAGTTTCATGGAATGGTAAGAACGAAGCTGGCAAGTACGTAGCAAACGGCGTCTATTTCATGATCGTTTTCAATGAGGCTGATGAGAAAGAGATCGTGAAAATTGCGGTACTTCGTTAATTGAAACCAAGTAAACATGGAGTAAAAATGAAAATTTTGAACATATTTTTTATTGTACTATTTCTCACTTGTATGTTTTCCAGTCTTTGTGCCCAAGCTCCAGATACTCTCATTCAACAAATTGATGAAGATCTTTATAAGATAGATAATATCACGATCGATGCTGAGCGAAGAGAGATCACATTTCCGGCTGAATTCAATATGAACAAAGGATTGATCGAAACAATTCTCGTCGGTCCAAAGGGTAGACTGCATGAGACAATTTTAAAAACAGATGCTATTCCATCCTATGTACAAATTGCACTCCTATTACTCGGACTTGAATGCGGTCAAAATATGGAATTAGCGAATTATGAAACAGTGCCTGAGGGTGATTCTGTCGATGTGTATGTTATATGGTCAGATTCATTGAGAGAGGTTCATGAAGAGCGTATTGAGCGTCTCGTATGGAATGTTCCTAAGGAAAGGGAAATGCAGGAAACACACTGGGTTTTTCTCGGTTCTAAGATCGTACAAGGACAGTTCATAGCTGATCTGGAGCAGAACATTATTCGTACCTATCATGATCCTTTTGCAATCCTTCACAGTCCTTTGCCAACGATCACCGATGATACCTTTTATGAAGCAAATAACAATATTGTTCCCGAAAAAGGGACACAAGCAATGATAAAAATTATCGCTATAGATTAATTTGAGGTGTGTATATGAAAAAAATAGTAATCATTATCGCAATCTGTTTCCTGATGATCTCTGTATGCCATGCAAAGGTAGATCTCTCGTTAACCCATGAGGTCGAACATTCGATCAAGATCGGGCTGCAATGGCTTGTGGAGCAGCAGGAAGAAGATGGCAGCTGGCAGCATTATCCTGCCATTACGGGACTTGCCGTTATTGCAATCCTGAATAGCAATCCGAATATCAGCTATCAATTTGAACCAGTTGCAAAAGGGCTTGGATTTCTCGCAAGCTGTGCCAAACCCAATGGTGCAATATTTGGAAATGACATGCCGAACTACAATACATCAATATGCCTTATGGCTTTCAAAGAGGTAAATGATCCTCAATATGCAGATATTGTCGATAGGGGAGAAAAATATCTCCTTGGTTTGCAGATCGATGAAGCTGAAGGTTATTCGGTTGATAGTCTGTACTATGGAGGTGTGGGATACGGCGGTGATGAGCGTCCCGACCTTTCAAACCTTCAATGGGCGCTTGAAGCAATGCTGGAACGCGAACCGATCGCTACTGATGAGGTCGATCTGAACACGAAAGAGATCACAAATATTGAAGAAAAGAAAGTGTTCTTTGATAAAGCGATCGTCTTTTTGCAGCGTTGCCAGAACCTCGAGGAATATAATCCGGAACCGTATTCACAGAATGACGGTGGATTCATGTATGAGCCTGGCAAAAGCAAAGCAGGTGGAACCGCATCGTATGGAAATATGACCTATGCCGGACTGAAAAGCATGATCTATGCAAAACTCCAGAAAGACGATCCCCGCGTTCAGGCAGCATATGATTGGATCAGTAATCATTTTATTGTTGAAACAAATCCGGTTCTCGGTAAACAGGGACTTTTCTACTACTATCTCATGATGGCAAAAGCCCTGACTGCCTATGATGCAGTCATCATCGTCGGTGATGACGGGGTTGAACATAACTGGAGACAGGAACTTGCAAACCAGCTCATGAAAATTCAAAATGAAGAGGGCTGGTGGCAAAACGAAAATGGCAGATGGTGGGAAAACAACAAAGTTCTTGTTACATCATATTGCTTGATCGCTCTCGAACTTATTGCACAGGGCTAAGTCGTGGATGATATTATCGTAAAAAAGGTCGATAAACCGACCTATGAAATTGATCCTGAAACATTAGAACGTTTCGACGAACGAAAGAATGTTTTCGGCAGGGTCATGTATGATAAATCCGCATCCTTTTTCTATAAATGTAATTATCTCCATTCGCATAGCGTGATAAAAGAAGAAAAAGAAGGATATTCCCGCCTTGAATTAGCCCGTGCCTGTGCTTCATGGACGCTTTTCAATCATTTTTCAGGAGCTTTTTCTGAGCAGAAATTGGATAATGAGATTACAAAACTCTCAGAACCGCAGCTTCCAAAATATGAAATCGAGGATATTGAACAGTTTACACAGGAGGTGAAAGATACAGCAATGAAATTCGGCGCATCCCTTGTCGGGATCTGTGCCTTGAACAGGAACTGGCTTTATGAAACAAGCATGTATGGACAACCTGTTGATGTTTCTCCTGAATATACTCATGCAATTGTCATGATCATCCCCATGAATGAGGATATATCACATTCTCCAGACTGGTCAGCCATAACATCCGGTGGCATTGCATATTCCCAGATGGCGTTTGTCGCATCATCAGTTGCGCAGTTCATTCGACATCTTGGATACAAAGCAATCTCATCCGGGAACGATACAGCGCTCAACATTCCGCTTGCAATCGATGCGGGTCTGGGAGAACTCGGACGGAACGGCATGCTGGTTACTCCAGAGTACGGTGCAACTGTAAGAATCTGCAAAGTACTCACTGATATTCCACTTAAAACTGATAAACCGATAGATTTTTCTTTACAAGAAATTTGCAGGCACTGTACACTATGCATAAACGCATGTGAAGTATCAGCGATCTCTCGGGATACTGAGCCCTCATATGCAGTAAAGAGTGTGTCGAACAGTACAGGTGTTAAACGATGGGTGGTTGATGTCGATAAATGCTACATGTTTTGGGTTGAAAACGGGGGTGGATGCTCTAGTTGTATTGCTGCATGTCCCTTTTCTAATAAATTTTTTGATAATAAAAAAGTATGATTAATGTCTTAAATAGGTATTTTTTTGATACTATTCATTTCTATGAAAATGTTTATTATAATCACACATTTAAAAGGAGAACAAAATGAAAAAACATATAGTAGTATTTTTCATTGGAATAATTATTTCATTAGGCTTAATGATATCATCTGTAGTAGCAGATGATTTGATAGAACAAGCCAAGGAGTTACTTGAAAAATATTCAACAGCAACTTCTCCCCCTGGATCGAATCATCTTGGCGATTGGAATGAAATAATGCAATCAAAACAAGCTGGTCCAATGGTCAATTGTATGCCTACTTATTATAGTTGGGTTGGTAGAGAAATTACAATTTGGGGTAACGTACATTGGGGTGATGTCACAGCTGGAACCTATGAATGGAATCTGGGAGATGGAAATATTCTTACTGGAACAGTGACAGATGCTCGATATATTGCTGTAACACACACGTATACAACAGGTGGTATAAAAACTGCCACATTAACAGTGACTGATGACGATGGCTTAATAGATGTTGACCAAACAACAATCGATGTTGTGCCCATTGTCAACAAAGCACAACGAGTCAATGCTGCTATCGAAGATGGATTACGCTGGCTTTATTTGAATCAAAATTCTAGTGGCTGGTGGTACACAACTGGAGAATATGGCGTAGGAACAACCGGACTTGCTGTATTGGCGTTCGAAGAAAATGCCCATTACGGCAATAATGATTACGATGAAGATATTTATGCTGAAACTGTACAACTCGGTTTAGATTGGCTGATAAATGTTAATGGTAGAACAGTTAACATAGGAGTACAGCCTGCAGGTGATCCGGACACTGATGGAGATGGGATAGGAACTTACTTTCTTAATTCAAGTCATGATAATTACTCAAGTGGAATTGCTTGTTTAGCAGTTGCAGCAAGTAATCAGCCGGATAGTGTGGTTGCAAGTGGTTCTCTTGCTGGAATGACATATTACGAGGTTATGGAAGATGCCATGAACTGTATTGCCTGGTCACAGACTGATGCTACTTCTGGGAATCAACGTGGCGGTTGGAGGTACTATGTTCATTCAAGCAATTATGGATCAAGCGATAATTCTGCTGTCCAGTGGCCTGTGCTCGCTCTTATTGCAATAGAACAAAATATGCCACCAATACAAACCCCGCAGTGGGTAAAAGATGAACTAGCATATTGGTTGGATTATAGCCAAGATATCAACGGCGGTTTTGGATATAATGCTCCAGCTACTTACCTCAATATAGCTAAAACTGGAGCTGGTATTGGAAGTCATTATTATATCGGAACGCTTGAAACAGATGTATCAATTCAAAATGCTCTGAATTTTGTAGATTTTCATTGGAACGACACACATGATCCTTATCCTTGGAGAGAAATTTTAAACGGTAATTACTATGGTCTTTACGGTTTAAAAAAGGCAATGGAATTTTATGATATCACATCCTTTGGTGCAGGACCAAGGGACTGGTATGAAGAGGTTTCTGATTACCTTCTTGATAATGTCACTTACGGACAAAATACAAATGGTTCATGGCCGAGTGGCGGGGTTTTCTTTACCTTCCAACAAGGTACAACTGCAGCTTCCGTATTAGTATTAACTCGCGGTGTTGTTCAATTACAACCCATAGCAGTTATTAGCTCTTCCAGTTTACCTCAACCAACTAATACTCCGATTGCTTTTTCAGGTAAGAATTCCTATCATCAAAATCCTGAGGAATTTATTACTCAATGGGAATGGGACTTTGATGCCGATGATGGTATAGACTGGAATAATCCTGATGCTATTGGTGAATTTGTAACATGGCAATACCCTGTGGAAGATACTTTTAAAGTCACTTTACTTGTTACTGGTAGTGACGGTTTAACAGATACAGATATACATTTTACAATAGTTAATGACAGTGTAAACCATGCACCTATTGCAGATCCTGGTGGACCTTACTATAGTCGTGTTAATGGTGTAATTACATTAGATGGTTCTGGCTCATATGATCCAGATGATCGTGGAATTACTCTCTACGAATGGGACACAAATGGTGATGGACAATATGATGATGCAACTGGTGTAACCACAGATGTGTTATTTGATGTTGTGTACTCAGGTCTTGTCGGATTAAGAGTCTGGGATACAGAGGGACTTTGTTCTGACTCAACTGCCCCTATATATGTTCCATTATGGACATCAAATGTTGATCTTGAATTAACAGCAAGCAATGTTACTGTATCAAATCTTCATCCTGCTGAAGGGGAAGTAGTATCCTTTGAAGCAACGGTCGAGTGCCATACTGAAGCGGGTGCTACTGTTGGCGAATTTGTTGTTCGTTTCTATGATGGTAATCCAACAATAAGTGTTAATCCAATTGGATCATATAATCTTGGACCAATGGGAAATGGAGATGAAGGAACAGTATATCTGAATTGGACTATGCCGGATACACTTTCTCATGATATTTATATTATAGCGGATGCAGACTATGATATAGAAGAGTATGATGAAGATAACAACAAAGTTATTGTAAAGCTTGGAGCACCTATACCACCTATTGATGATCCATACTTCTGTCCAAATCCATACAATCCTGATAATTATAGTACATATCCCGGCACAATTTATCCAAACTTTGATAACCCGACTTCCCCTATAATCAAATTGAGAATATTGGATGTCGCTGGCGAACTCGTGAAAGAAAGCACAGTAGATGGTAACATTTCGATGTTCTGGGATGGTAAAAACGAATACGGTGATTATGTTGCGAACGGTGTTTATTTCATTATTGTTGAAAATGAAGCCGGTGAAAAGCAGATCATCAAAGTAGCGATATTGCGCTAGGAAAGGAGTATACAATGAGAAAAAATAAGATAATAAAAACAGTACTTTCTTTCGTGTTCATACTTGGCTTATGTACTTCCTTTGCTTTTGCTGAAGAAGATCTTGCAGGAGGACAGGGTGGTGCATTCTTGAGAATTCCTGTTGGAGCCCGACCAGCCGGACTGGGAAATGCTTTCACGGCAATTGCAGACGACGGATCTGCTCCCTTCTTCAATCCTGCAGGTCTCAGCCAGATCAAAGGAACACGTGTCGGAGCAATGTATAATATCATGAGTTTCGACAGGATGAACTATCAGGCATCAGTCATTGTGGGAACTAAACGCAATGCAGCACTTGCGCTGACCTTCAACAGCTTTGGGGTGGGGGATATCATCGAATGTCTTCCCGGTCAACCACCAAGCGGAGATACCTTCAGTGCAAATGATATGGCTATCGGTATTTCTGCAGGCGGTAATATCATTCCCATGCTGAGTATTGGCGGTGGTGCTAAATACATCATGCAGAAGATCGATGAGAACAAGGCGTCAGGTTTTGCCTTTGATTTCGGTGCACTTATTGCGTCTCCGGTTTCAAATGGACTGATCAAGCAGATACGTGCCGGTGCCAGTGTCCTTAATATTGGCGGCAAGATGAAGTGGGATACCGATTCCGATCATGAAGATACTATGCTTCCCACACTCAGAATCGGTGCTTCAGCAGACTTTCAGCTCACATCCTTTGATATGATCGCTTCTGCTGATATATCACAGAGTCTTGGACGCGAAGGCGACCAGAAGAATGATTTCAAACTTCACCTCGGTGTAGAGGGCTGGCTTGCAAATCTCTTTGCGATCCGTGCTGGTCTCGACGGAGAAAATTTCAACATGGGTGCATCGATCAAGTTCAACAGTTTGCGCTTTGACTATGCATTCATCCCTGATTTTCTCGATGAGGGTGCCACGCATAAGCTTGGACTCGATCTGAACTTCTAAATTTCCAACTACATAAACAAAACGGCTTTTTCCTGATCATTCGGGATTGAGCCGTTTTTGTTATACTTTCATTACAAAAATTAGACTCTTAACGTACAGATATCATGTATTTTTTTCATCGCTTCAATTAAAAGTGATTTTTAACAAATGCTCTTCCCGAATGACTTTTAAGATATTTTTCAAACTTAGTAGCTTTTTCGTTATCTTCGAAAGCGATATATGTTTTAATTTTCCAAGGTTTGAATTTTGAAGTGTGGGGAACTTGTCCGTTGTTATGTTTCTCGATTCGCGATTTTAGATTTGTAGAATAACCAATATAAAACTTATCTTTGAAGTTGAGACTTTGTAAGTTATATACATAAAACATCATAACACTCCATTTGGTTTACCGGGGCGTAGTTTTGAGAAAATATATTCTCAATAGTGATGAGCACGGCTTCGTTCTAAAGAACTACGCCGCTGCAGTCTTCGTTTTTTTCTCTTCTCAAAACGAAGACTGGTGGAGGTGGCGGGAGTCGAACCCGCGTCCAAGGATTTGGCTGCAAGAAATTCTACATATTTATTACATCGTGAATTGGTCATTAAGGAAAGGACAATGTACAAAGCTTTCCGAAATCAAGCCTATTAAGCTTCAACACTGGGTATAGACATCGCAGCATCTAAGCCATTAAAATCGGCATTTAACAGGTCGTCAATGGCACCATCCTGCTAAATGAGTTGCATGAATTATGCAGCTAGTGCTAGATTTTCATCTGCATTTACATTTAGTATCACCAGGATTAACGGGATAGGTAATCTGCCCGATATGCTATTCTTGCCTCCGCAGTCCCTGTCGAAACCGGTCACCCCCTATGTATCTGTAAAAAAACATTTGAACGTGCATAATAATGTATAACCACAAAAATCAGCGTCAAGAATTGATGTAAAGAAAAGTGTTTTATCGATAATGCAAAGATTGGTTTTTATAAAGACTAAACTAAGATATTTATCAAAAATATAATTTTATTTGACATAATTCTGGCAGAGTTTATTTCATCCCTTGAAAGTATGATAATGAAAGACTTGAATTTTCAAAACGTTATTGATAATTTATATGAGGGCTTATATATCATATCGGAAGATAAAAAAATAGAATATTGGAATAAAGCTGCTGAAGATATTACTGGATTTTCCGCAGAAGAGGTGATTGGTAAGAGGTGTTCAGACAATATTTTAATACATGTTAATGAGCAGGGAAGGCAAATGTGCAAAGGTAATTGTCCGCTTGCTTATACAATGGAGGATGGAGAATCCCGTGAGGGTGAATTTTATCTTCATCATAAAAAAGGGCATAGACTGCCAGTACTTGTGAGGACTTCTCCACATTATGAAAACGGGAAGATCGTTGGGGGAATTGAGCTGTTCAAGGATAATAGTTCAGGCGAGAGATTGCGAGTTGAATATGAGAAACTCAAGCAACTATCATTGTTGGACTTTCTGACGGATATTCCGAACAGGCACCATGTAGAATCCATGATAAAATCCCAGTTAGCTCGAATGGATAGAGGTCTGAATTTTGGTTTATTATTTATTGATGTCGATCATTTTAAGAAGGTGAATGATACGTATGGGCATGACACGGGTGATGAAATTTTAAAAATTATTGCTAAATCACTTAAACATTCGATGAGACCAGTTGATTCAATTGGTAGATGGGGTGGAGAAGAATTCACTAGTGTTCATCCAAACACAGACCTTGAAACATTACATAAGATCGCTGAACGTTTCAGGATTATGGTAAAAAATTCAAAATTATCCCTCAAAGACAAAGAGATTTCAGCAACCGTATCTGTTGGAGGAACGTTATCAAGAAAAGACGACACAGTTCAGTCCATCGTCAAACGTGCAGATGAATTGATGTATAAGAGTAAACAGAAGGGTAGAGACCGGGTTAATGTTGTATAGGAAATTGCCTATCTTAATCAGAAACCAGTTACTTTTCTGATCTCATCAATACCATCGACCCAACAGTAATGCCGATATGTTTTGCGATAACCTCACATTTTACTCTAAGAAGAAAAAAGATCTCCCGCTTTTCATCTGAAAGTCCTTCATAATTTCCCTGTCCTTTGCTGATGACCATATCTGCTAATTGAAATAATTCCTGGAACTCTTTACTGCACTTAGAGAGAATTGTTCCTGGAACTGCTGAACCGGAAGAAACAATATGAGCAACTTTGTCTATTCCTGCATGTATGGCATCCTCTTCAATGACATCATTTATAACGGGTGCACCCCGGACGCCAAAATATATTTTTTTATCATGCAGCTGCTCAATAAGTAGTCTGTCAAAAACAGATTCTCCAGCATTGTCACCAATATACAGGATGGTTTTTGATGAACTCAATCGTTTCTGAAAAGTCTCATAATCATTAATAGTAAGTTCCTTGTGAACGATCGATTCTATTTCGGCTTGAATATCAACTTCATGGTGAATGGCAAAGTCGATCATATTACCAGCAATAGCCATTTTAATCGCAGTGAAAAGGGGATCGCTACTTTTTGCTATGATTTCTTTACAGAAAGGAACAAGTTCGAGTGCTTCATCCGTACTCTGGTTCTTTATGTCTTTATATGGATCTGCTACGCCCGAGATCTCGCGCATTCTACCGTAAATAAATTCACCAATTTCAGGAGATGTCATGTCAAAGGTAATTTTAGTGAAAAGCATACCCACTTCATCAATGAGGTTTTTGATTATTTTTGGATCGTCAGTGAAGAGTCTTGCTGCCCTTAGTGCTTGTTGCACATAGCAAGGGAAACATTCAAAATAGGTTTTCATTTGTTCCTTTCATTTCAAATTATCATCGATCGAACCATCCGGAAGCATATTATCCGAATGAAACTGTCCGTGTTCTTCCATTTGATATCGAATACATCTTAGCCAGTTACCGTGGCAATAGTCCCTGATCCATTTTTCATCGAGTTTACCGGCTTCGAAATAATATTTCATCGGGCATACCTGATACCATTTACATTCATTATTATCTTTTGTATATTTCATGACCATTGAGCGTGAAGAAAAAAAGAAGTGGGATTGTTTGTCAAAGAAGTTGGAAGGTATGGAAATATTGACAGGATAGACTTAACATGTTGAGTCCCTTTATGAATAAAAACAATAAAATCATTGAATTCTCCCCAATAGGAGTCATTCATACACCTCATAAAGAGACTTCGAAAATACCGATCCAGCCTGTGTTTGCACAAGGAATTAAAGGAACAGTCGAGATATATCCGGAATTTATTGAAGGGCTCAAAGATCTTGAACAATATTCTCATATTATTCTGTTCTATTATTTTCATAAATCCGATAAAACAATGCTTAACGTCAAACCATATCTACAGGATGAGTTGCATGGGATCTTTGCAACGAGAGCGCCACATCGTCCAAATAAAATCGGTATGAGTGTCGTGAAATTATCCAGGATCGTGAACAACATACTTTGTATCCAAGATGTGGACATGCTCGATGAAACGCCACTTATCGATATCAAGCCCTACATTGCTCGTTTTGATTTGAAAGACAAGGTGCGTTCCGGCTGGCAGGACGAAGTATCTGATAACGAAGCACATCAGAGAGGAAAAAGGGATTATAAAAAAGAAGAGGAATGATCACTTCTGACCATTCCCCATATATTATTCAGCAATTTACTGAGTGTGCTTTAATGTTAGCAATTGCATTTTCGGCAGCTTTAATAAGCAGGTATTTTGTTGGAGCTGTGGTGAGTAGGGGATGAGTGCCGATCTGGAATGAAACCAGTTCATAGACGGTTACTGCTTTTTGGATAGCAAGACTTACGGTATTGATCATCTCGCCAACTGACTTGCCACCAAGGATTTCACCGCCGATGATCTCGCCATTTTCAGGAGAAACAATGAGTTTAACAATAAGCTGATTGACACCTGGTAGATTTCCCGGATGACGGTCAACATCCTGAGCTCTCCCGATGACGAACTGTACGTTTGCATCTCTGGCTGTCTGTTCGATTGCTCCCGCAGATGCAAAGACTTTTCCATGTATCTCGGTTGAAAACACGGAAAGGGTGCCTGCAAAATTTCTCAAAAGTTTAATGCAGAACAGGTTATAACCGAGAACTCGAGCTTCTGCAGTGGCTGTGGATGCGAGCATAATATTATCGGTTCGTCCGGTAATAAATCCCCGGGTCTGGGAACAATCACCAACTGCATATACATCTTTTGCAGAGGTTCTAAGATAATTATCTACACGAATCGCTCCAAGTTCATTGATCTCAATTCCAGCATCCTGAGCAAGGCAGCAGCTTGGAGTATATCCAACAGCACTGATCACGATTTCAGCTTCTATGATCTGACCATCAGAGAGTAATACGCCAGAGACTATTCCATCTTTTCCTATAATCTTTTCAACCTTGAGTCCGGTATATAGATTGACCCCTGAGGCTTTTACTACTTTATCAGCTTCTTCTGCAAAATCGGTTGAGAATGCTCTAAAAAGACAATGCGGTTCAGCTTCGACAAGAGAGACTGTTTTGTCCTTATGTTTTGCAAGCTGTTCGGATATTTCCACACCGATAAATCCAGCACCAATGACGACAATGTGTTTTGCTGCATCGGTTTTTTTCTTAAGTTGCTCGATATAGTGATAGCTTTTTTTAATATATTCGACACCTTTAAGGTCATATCCTTTTATAAATTTTGGAATGAGTGGTGTTGAACCTGTTGCCAGAAGGAGTTTGTCATAAGAAAAAGTCTGCCCTGATTTGGTTTCAATTGATTTTTCATCAGTTTTTATGGTCGTTACCGTATCAACCAATACCTCGCCGCCAGCATCGATAAACGGCTTGGGTCCCATTTTGTTCTGATCAATATCGTCAAGATCGTGGAATACGTAAGGTATACCGCATGGAACGAGACCCTTTTCCTCCTCCTTTATCATTAAAAATATCTTGTCCGGATTCTGCTTCTTTGCAGTTACACCTGTGATAATACCCGAAGGTCCACCACCAATAATGATGACATCATACTTTTTCATTGTGAATTCCTTTCTTCATTGTGATTCGTTGTATTATTTGTATTGAAAATTTTTGAAATGTTGCCACACAGATGATGTTCGATTTAGATTGTCAAATTATATACCAATGCAGTAAGCAAAAAAAAATTGCTCTCCAATATAATGCTCAAGTAGTTTTTTTTATATGTTTATTTATGATTGTTTGATTGCTTTCATCAAATCATATAATTTCATAAAGTTCTTCATTGCATTATCATATAATTGCTGGTGATACAGCACAAGAGCTGGATGAGACAGTGGAAAGAGGGTGATGTCTTCAACAACCTTTAATTTTGCAATGTGTTCAGGAAATTCCTTTTTTGAAAATTGCTGAAGCCCATATTTTTCAAAAAGATATTTTGTTGCATAATAACCCAGAGGAACGACAATTGATGGATGAGAAGTATCAATTTCTTGTTCTAAATAATATGAACATGCGTGAACTTCTTCTTGCTTCGGTCTTCTGTTTTTGGGAAGTGTACATTTGATGAGATTTGTCATGTAGAGTTCATGCTCTGTGATGTTGGTTTCTCTCAAGAGTGAATGCAAGATTTTCCCTGACGGACCCACAAACATTCTATTCTCTTTGTCCTCACATTCACCGGGTGCTTGAGCAATAAGCATGACATCAGCATCGGGATTTCCTTCACCCGCAAGTGCATATGTTCGAGTCTTGTGAAGCGAACAACGGGTACAAAATTGGAGTTCTTGGTGCGAGAACATGATCGTTCTTATTAAAAAATTACAGCATTAAATGAGATCTGTTTTCATCCTTATTCCATTCACCCTTGATCAGATCTAAATTCTTGATGATACGGTGAACGGCATCATCGATGGTGCCATTTTTTATGACAATACAAACGAATTTCTTTCTTATGCGCTTGATATTCGGACCAAATATTTTTGAGACAACGACTGTTACATTTTCTTTTAGAAGAAGTGATGATATTCCTTTTGCTTTTCTTGGATCAGCATGTAGTTCTTCCTCTTCTGGAACGGTATTCTCGATCCTTTTAACAAATAGAGCTTTATCATCTTTAACTTCATATATATCATAAAAAAGTGCATCGCCAAAATGTCGTTCCATGAAGGTTTTTCCATCATCAGTGGCAAAGGCTGCCTTGAATTTCATAAACTTTACAATTCACCTTTTTTGTATGCATCAAGCGCTTGTTTCGCGGTCATGTTTCCTGCACCGGTAATAATTTTGATACCAGATTGTTGAAGAACGGTTGCTGCATTACCTCCCGGTCCATTACCGGTTATTAAAACATCCGGTTTTTGCTCGAAAAGTCTTTGTGCAGTTCTCGGTCCTGCACCATGAGCTACTTCAGAAACGTCTGTGTTATCGATTGATGTTAATTCATCTTTTTCATCATCATAAATAAGGAAGTAATCAGTTCTTCCAAATCGAGGATCAATATGAGCATTCCAATCGGTTCCTTTTGTTGTAAATGCTATTTTCATTGTATCTCCATTTCTTTTTTCTTTATTATTTATAGCTCACGGATTTGCACGGATACACACGGATAAAAAAGAAATTATTATTAAATAGTCACAGTATGATTTATCTGTGTTCATCAGTGACCATCCGTGAGCTTCATTATTTTTTTCCAGCTCTTTTCTAATTTGTCTTTTATTTCACTATCTTCGTATTCAATGATAGTCTTTCCTGTCGTCATTGCTTTTGTAAATGCCTCATCATACGGTAGTTTTGAAATAAGATCGATCTTATTTTTTTTACAGAAATCTGTGATCTTATCTGATATTTCGTTATTGACATCGTACTTGTTTACAATGCATCCTGCGTGCAAGTTAAAATTTTGAATGAGTTCAAAAACTCGCTTCATGTCATGAAAACCGGACAGAGTCGGTTCGGTGATTAGTATTACATAATCAGCACCTGAAAGTGATGAGACAACTGGACATCCAATACCCGGAGAGCCATCAATCAAGATAATATCTTTACTATTCTCTTGTGCGAGTTTTTTTGCTTCTTTCTTAACTTTTGCAACAAGTTTTCCGGAATTATCTGCACCAACACCAAGCTTGGCATGAACCATAAAGGTATCAGTTTTTATCTTAGAAATATACCATTTCCCAACATTTTGCTCAATCATTGTGATTGCATTAACTGGGCAGACTTCCTTGCAGTAGCCGCATCCTTCACAATTGAGAGGGATAATATCATAGAAATTATTATCATTTCTTACGGCATCGAACCTGCAAACCTGTTTGCACTTTCCGCATTTCATACAAATCTCTTGATCGATATCGGCTTTGAATCCTGAATAAAAATCTTCATACTGAGCAAAATCCGGCTGCAAAAGAAGGTGCATATCAGCAGCATCGACATCGCAGTCTGCAATGATCGCTTCAGTGTCAGCAAGGATGGCAAATGAAGCAGTAATAGACGTCTTACCTGTTCCGCCTTTTCCTGAAATAACAACTATTTCTTTCATTACAGCACCTCGCAGACTTTCAAGTTTTGGATGATCTTGTTCAGTGCGGTTTTGATTTCTGGAATTGCTGTTGACAGAAGTTCTCCTTTTGCATATGCTTCTGCAGCTGCTTTCATATTTGGGATAGTTCCGAGGAGGGGAATCCTCTCATTTTTGCAATAGGTGATAACGTCGTCATTACCAATTCCGTAACGATTAATAACAATGCCGAAATCTTTTTTCAATTCACGCATAACTTCCACTGCAAGTGTGAGATCGTGCAGCCCGAAAGGAGTCGGTTCGGTAACCAGAATGATGTAGTCCGCATCTTTTGTTGCTTCGATAACCGGGCAGGATGTGCCGGGAGGAGAATCAAAAATAAGGAGCATGTCATGAGGGAATTTCTTATGAACATAATCAATCGTTTGTGCAATAAGAGGAACAGCTTGCTCTTCACCAACATTGAGTTTCCCTTCGACGAAATGAATATCATGATATTCGAATTGAGTTATCTTTCCAACGTCATAAGATTTCATCGGTAATGCATTCTTTGGACATAATTCGGAACATGCATAGCAGCTATGGCATAGTTTGTCGAAAATCAGTACTTCTTCCCAGAGTTTGATCACTGCATTGAACTGGCATACTTTCTGGCAATTTCCACACAGGATGCATTTGTCCTTATCCCATTCAGGGATCATTTTAAACACTTTTTTTTCTGATATTTTATTTCCTTTGATGAAAAATTTTGAATTCGGTTCTTCTACATCCAGATCAGTGAGAACAACAGGACATGTCTGGGAAATAAGATACGCAAGATTCGTGGCAAGAGTCGTCTTGCCTGTTCCACCTTTTCCGCTTGCAATTGAAATTTTCATATGGCATTATAGAACGCAGGTTGCGCTGATTGAACTGATGAACACTGATAAAAATGAATTATCTTTTTAATCATGGTTATTCTTCTTCATGATCTCGAAATTATTACCGAATTTGTCCTGGATGAATACGAGTGTATGGGAGTTTCTTTTTATGATAGTACATTGGTAATTATTCATTTTCACTTTGTCGATAAGACTTTCGCGGTTTTCAACTTCAACACATATATGAGCGTAGCTATTGGTCGAGGGCAGGGTTGTTACAAAAATCTCGAGAATCATGTTGTCATTTGACATTCTTGTAACAGGCACTTCCTCGTAAAACCCGAATAGTTTTTGATTTAGGTCTTTTGTAAGTGTAAATTCCTTTTCAATGGTAAGTCCAAGAACATTCTGATAAAAATTCGTTATCTCAGAGGGATCATGAATTGCCAGTCCGATATGTTTAATCATTTATATCCTTCTTTATTGAAATAATCTTTCATCCGGTCGAACGCTTTATCGATCATTGCTTCCTCAACACAGAACGAGAGCCGCAGATGACTTTCTCCTGTTGGGCCGAACGCAACCCCTGGAGTAGTTGAAACCTTCGCTTTTTGAAGGAGATTCACGCAGAATTCGAATGAGTTTTTTCCTTCATCAAGAAGGATCTTCGGGAACATGAGGTATGAACCGGTTGGTTTGACATAAGAAAAGACATCGCTCATCTCATCAAGTCGCTGGCACATAAGATCCCGGGCTGATTGATAATGCTCACGAAACTCTTTGACGCAAACTTGAGGACCTTTGAGAGCTTCAAGGGCTGCATATTGTGAGATCACAGGAGCACAGATCGCATAGGGGATATGCGCTTTTTTAATGTGGGGTATCAATGCTTCCTGTGCATGAAGATAACCAATACGCCAGCCTGTCATTGCATAGGTTTTTGTAAAAGTATAGCAGGAAATGACATTGTTTTGTGCTTCTGGGATCGACGCAATGCTAAAATGCTGATTGCCGTCATATAAGAAATACTCATACGCTTCATCAGTAATGATCACAAGATTATTTTCGACAGCTATATCGGCTAACTCACGCAAGGTTTGCTCTGGGAAAATAGTACCTGTAGGATTATTTGGACTGCAAAACAGGACGGCTTTCGTTTTGGGTGTGATCGCTGCTTTTATATCTTCAATATGAAGAGCATAGTCGTCTTCCTCATGAAGTGGAACAAAAACCGGCTGAGCTGATGCAAGCAATACATGACGAACATGAGTTGAGTAGGTTGGTGATGGAACAATAACTTCATCACCCGGATCGACCGTTGCCATGACTGCAGATGCAATGCCTTCGATTGCTCCGACTGTAACTAAAATCTGGTTGGGATTGGCAATGATATTATTATCCCGTTTTAGTTTTTTAACAATTTCTCTTCTGAGTTCTAAGAGTCCATCACTCGGCGAATAACCTCCGACAAGTCCTTGTTCGATTGCTTTGATAGCAGCTCTATTTATATGCTCGGGAGTTCCTGATGTAGGTTTTGCCCATGAGAGAAAAGCAACATCATCGAGTTGGTTTGACAGACGCGTCATTTCATGAATTGCTGATTTACTGATTGAACTAACACGTTTAGAGATGAGATTTTGCATTATACAATGATCTCCTTATCTGTTTGAATTATCTTGTTATCTTATTCGATTTCTATGATCGTTCCAGCGCCGCCTTCAATATATTTCTCAGGATAGCGTATCTTGATTTCATTTATATGTTCAGTGCAGTGCGTTGGACACACAAGTGTAAGCGGTTCAAGTACATCATACTCTTTGAAGCCATGCAATCCTCCGATAAGGGCATAAGGTTCACCGAATTGTTTTGCAGTATCAAGAATTAGACCGACTCCGGGATGGGAACATCCAACAATGACAACCAGTCCTTTTTTCGTTTTTACGATCAAGGATTGTTCTATATGAGCGAGTTCTCCAGTAGAATATATTCCTTCATGTAATTCTGTTGGTTGATCAATATAAAGTTTTTTCTTAATATTATGAACGCCACGAAATGAGGGAGGAGTATAGAGAGTGATATTGTTATTTTGTGAAAGAAAAGATGACAGTCCACCAACATGATCATAATGATTGTGTGAAATGAAAACATCATTGATTGAATCAGGATCGATACCGAGTTTTTTCATATTGGACATCAATATGTCACCGTTATCACCTGTATCAAAGAGGATTTTCCTCTCGTCTGCTTCAATAAGAGCTGCAAAACCCCATGATGATTGGAGTGCAGGATCTATAGTTGTGTTATCAAATATAATTGTAATTTTCATGATAATTACCAGGAATGTCAGTGACAATTTCCGTGCCCCGGTCCTTTACCTTCGCCGTGCTCACACATGCTGTCACCTTCAGTAAGCGTGCCCTTGAGATATTCGTCGATAATACAATCGATATCACCCTGAACACCGATTATCCAGTCCATATCATATGATTGAAAAAGTTGCTGAGCTCTATTTCCCATACCACCAGCGATAATGGTTTTATAACCAAGTTCGTTGAAATATTTAGGGAGAACACCTGGTGCATGCCCAGGATTCGGTACAACTTCTTTTTTTACTATAGATCCATTTTTGATATCAACAAGCGTGAATTCTGGGCATCTTCCAAAATGTTGAGCTACCTGTCCATTTTCTGTTGAAATAACGATTCGCATTACGTCTCCTTGTATGTTTATTCTATTCTCGTGTCATTTTTGCGCCGCATTTCGGGCAGGTTTTATTCATGCACGGCACTCCTTGAACATGTGGTTCTTTAAAACCGCATGACGGGCATACACACGATCCGCCAGGACCAGGATAATTGCCGCCCTGTCCACGACCTTGTCCTCTGCCCATACCTCTGCCTTGTCCATTTCCTCGTGGCATATTAGTCTCCTTTTTCTTCATCGATCACAGAATAGTTACCTTTGATTTCATTCGAAGTACTCCCTGTATCTGTGATCTGCTTTGATTTGAATCGATTTACGATTGTATTTACTGTTCGCCTGGAAATGCTGTCCGGTTTACGAAGGTCGTTGATAACTGCTCCTATCATTGGGATGACAAGGGTTCGCCACACCGATATGCTTCCATCTTTTTTGGTGAAAGCACTAAAGCAGCCACCTCGTCTTCGACCCGTTCCCGGACCTCGTCCTTCGGGACCTGTTCCGTTTCTTCTTGGCATAAAAACTCCTAAAAATTTTGATACAACTTAATCCCACTACAGAGGACTCGGAATACCCATAGATGTTGACTATTTTTTATCTGTGTATTCTGAATCCTCTGTACTAAGAACATGATAAGGTTACTTCTTTTCAGAAGCGTTGATCTCACTCAATCGAGTTTCGATCTGCTTTAAACTGTTCTTGAGGATATTGAGTTCATTCTCAAGAAAATCTTTTTCATCTTCAGCTTGGTATTGAGTGGGATAGGGTGCATAAGAAACCGGATATGCAGGTGCAAAACCTCTTCCATATCCACGACCGCGTCCAAAGCCGCGTCCATATCCAAATCCCATTCCACGACCGTAGCCGCGACCATTGTAACCTCGTCCACCTGCTGGGGTCATGTAACCGGGTCTGTCATTTCCGGCACAAAAACCAGCAGCTCTACCTGTCATTGGTCCCATTCCGTCAGGACCTGTTCTGTCTCCACGTGGCATAGTATGCCTCCTTGTAATTAATATTTATTAACCACAAAAAACACGAAAAACACTAAACTTAACATAAAAATTATATTCTGACTGATCCTCATCGATTCAATAAAAATACTTATTTTTCTATTTATATTTGTAATATTATTTTTGTGTCCTTTCGTGACTTTAGTGTTTTTAATAGTTTTCATCTTCCGCGCCCCCAGCGTCCACGTCCGCGACCACGACCTCTCTGGTAATTCAGATTGAGGTTTTCAAGATCGGAGTCGTTGCACTCGGGACATATTTTGGGCACTCTTTGTGCGTAATCGAGGATCGTACCACAGCTTCTGCATCGGGCAACATGCTGCTGGAACTGGAAATCACCCCCGCCGATACTTATTTCCTTACCATCTATGATCCCGGATGCAATTTTTTTGCGTGCCTGATCGATTAAACGGGTGAATGTTGGACGGGAAATTCCCATTTTCTCAGCTGCTTCTTTGTGCTCCAGTCCTTCATAATCTGCAAGCCGCAATGCTTCATATTCATCTACGGAAAGATCAACTACCTGCAATAAACGAGCAGGAATCCCTACAGGTTTAAACCTGCTGCAGAGGGGCGGTTTACTTACCCGCCTGATCTTTCTTGGTCGCGGCATGTGCACTCCTTGTTATGAACTTATGTTCAAAACTTATGCCGACCAAATTGATTGTCAAATAAAATGTGAAATAAAAAAAAAGAAGACCATAATACGCATGATCGTCTTCAGATATATAAGAATTCGAAGTGTCTATTTACACTCAACCTTCAGCAGGTCATTTCCGTTCTTATCATAATAAACGAAAACAAGCGTAACTCTGCTATCCCTGAAAGGTTTCATGTCTTCACTCGTTCGATAATTTTCACGTAATGTCTCTTTTAAATTATTCAGGTTTTCAGGTGTGAGTGCATTAACCGCAACTTGAAGGATCGTATAAAAATAGGTGAGTTTTAATCCCGGACCTGCGGTCGCTCGATCCAGTTGCGTGTTTTCATCGACAATTTTCGGACATTCCGCTGTCAGTTCTTCAGCGATTTCCTGCAATTCTTGCTCTGTCATCGGTTCATCTTCAAATGAGACATCCGAAACAGATGTCACTTTTTTCTTTCTTGTTAAAAAATATACTAAAATAATTATTACTAATACTGCTGCAATGATTCCAATGATCATGGTCGATCCTTTCAAGATTTTGCATGAGATCAGGACTTTTATCTGAACTGTCAATGTTCATATGAGTCTTTTATTGATATTCATTAAGAATAACTGATTGTAGAACTAATTCAGCAAAGTGCGGAAAAAATTCCGCACTATTTTTTGATTTCAACCATGTTAGAAGCTGATATGAAGGAAGAAATAATTAATGAACTTAAGATATAACATGCCTATATAAAGATAGATACAGGTGTTTATAGTATAACAAAAAAGAAAAGGTAACATATATTTGGCACGAAATGTGCATATAATAATTATAAATAAACATATAATTGGAGAATAATGAAAAAAAAGTATTTTGTACACAAAGAAAGACTTGCTTCAGGTGAGCATGAAGTTCATAGTGAAGATTGCTCCTGGATGGCATCTGAAGAAGAAAGGATTTATCTTGGGGAGTATTATTGTTGCAAACCTGCAATAGAGGAAGCAAAGAAACATTATTTTCAGGTAAATGGCTGCTATGCGTGCTGCAATGAGTGTCATAAAGATTGACTAAGAAATAATGTATCAATGACGTTGAAAAGAATTTGAAAAACTGATTATGGAGATCTCTACATGATCCTAAAAAATAAGTTACAGAAGATATTTTTGAATAAGATTCAAAGAAAAATTGGTTTTTTCTTCTCACTAATAATGATAATAATCTTAGCTTTAGCAGTCTATATTTATTTTAAAACCTCAACAAATCATTTTCGCCAAAATCTACGAAGACGACTTCATGATATTGTCAGTATTTCTGCTTTGGATATTGATACCGGTCTTCATGCAGTTTTAACGGAACCTGATCAAGAAAATAATGAAACATATATGGTACTGAAAAAGAAGCTTCAGCAGATAAGAGATGCAACATCGGATATCTATTTCATTTACACCATGAGGTATGATGAAGATACGGGGATCAGTTTTGTGGTTGATGCAGAGGAAGATGAAGAGGAAATTGCTCATCTTGGTGATATATATACAGAAGCCAGTGATTTTTTACGAGAACAAATTCCTGATATGGATGAGCCAATGGTCGAGGAGGATTTTTATACTGATAATTGGGGTACATGGCTTACTGGTTATGCACCGATCTATGATGGACAAGGTAAGAGGGAAGCAATACTGGGTATTGATATTAAAGCTGATACAGTGAAAAAATATGAGCATCAATTAATGTGGGTTGCAATAATAATGATGCTTGTTGCCTTCCCAACCATATTCTTTTTGGGATGGTATTTCGGACGAGAGATTGCACGACCAATAGTTTCCATCGCAGATACTTCGAGCAGAATAGCCAATGGCGATCTTAGTTTGAAAGTTGCCGTAAACTCACATGATGAAATCGGCATGCTTGCTCTCTCATTTAATAAAATGACGATTCAACTCAATGAGATGATAAGTAACCTGGAAGAGAAAGTAAAAGAAAGAACTGCAGAACTGTCAAAAGAGATTGAAGAACGCAAAATAACAGAAAAGAAACTCATGGTCAGTGAAAGAAATTATAATGCAATTATGCATGATCCGAGTACGTTCATTGGAACTACAAAACCGGATGGAACATTGATTACAGCAAATGGAGCTGCTCTTACATTTATTGGAAAAGAATTAAAGGACGTTAAAGGTAAAAAATTCTGGGATACACCCTGGTGGGAGCACTCAATAATACTTCAGGAAAGATTAAAGCAGAGTATATTTCAAGCAGCTAATGGAGAAAGAGCTCACTTTGAAGCAAGTCACAAAGGTAAGGATGGAAGTGAAATTTTTGTCGATTTTTCAGTCCGACCTGTACTGGACGAATTTGGGAATATCAATAGTTTAATTGTAGAGGGAATTGACATATCAGAACTAAAAAGTACCCAGGAAGCACTCAGGACAAATAGGGAAAGATTAAAAACTGCTGCTTCGATCCTTCGCCATGATATTACAAACGATCTAACCGTCATACAAAGCGCTCTTTATCTCTATGTGAATGAAAATGATGAATCAATGCTCGATGAAATAAAGAGCAGGGTCGATATGAGTCTTGATACAATTACTCGACAACGGGAGCATGAGAATTTCCTGAGTACTCATGCTGAACTTGATATTTATAACATTCATGATGTTCTTCAAACGGTATTGCAGAAATATGACTCTCTGGAAACCACTATCAACGGTACCTGCCAGGTCTTTGCAGACCGAGCTATCTATTCTGTTATAGGAAATATCGTTACTAATGCTGTTCAGCACGGGAGAATGGAGAAATTGGATGTTGATATTTCAGAAGAGAATGATTTTTGTACGGTTCGAATCGTCGATTATGGAACGGGAATTCCGGATGAAATAAAGGATAGAATATTTGAAAAAGGTTTTCATTATGGACCTGCAGGACATACAGGTATTGGATTATACATCGTTAAGAAAACAATGGAAGAATTCGGAGGTGAAGTATATGTGGAGGATAATCATCCAAATGGAACAGTCATCATCTTGAAAATGAGAAAGGTAGTCACATCGAATGATTCATAAAATAAATATATGGAGAAAATATGGATACAATACAATATGAAGCAATGAGTGATGAACAGGTCACGCTCAAAGCAATAAATATCTTTTACGATCGCTATCCGGAATATGAAAAACGATATGGTGAAAAAGGCCGAAAAAGAGCATATAAAGATTGGATGTATCACCTGTCATATCTGTCAAGTGCAATTAACATTCAAGAGTCTAATCTCTTCTTGGATTATGTGGCTTGGTGTAAAATGTTTTTTAAGAGCATTCACTTTCCTGAAGTGTACCTTATCGCAAGTTTTGAAATACTTGCAGATATTTATGAACAAGACAATTCGGATTATGGTAGAACTGCCTATCAATATCTCAGTAAGGTATTAGAGAGATTTCCATCACTTCCCAATGAAATAAATCCATTCATTCAAGAAAACTCTGAGCTTGGTGTCATGGCACAGCAGTATTTGAATTCATTATTGCGCGGAGAACGAAATTATGCAGAGAAGATCATTTTTGATGCAATTGAAAAAGGAATATTTGTAAAAGATATTTATCTTAAAATATTCCAGCCGGTTCAGTACGAAGTAGGCAGATTGTGGCAACTTAATGTAATCAATGTAGCTATGGAGCATTTCTGTACTGCAGCCACTCAAAATATCATTGCCCGACTTTATTCACATATCTTCACAGGACAAAAAGGCAATAAAAAACTCATCTCAACAAGTGTTTCCGGAGAACTTCATGAGCTGGGTATAAGAATGGTAACAGACTTCTTTGAGATGGAAGGATGGGATACATACTACTTGGGAGCAAATACTCCGCACGACAGCATTATTGCAATGATCGAAAATGTTAAACCTGATATCATAGCTGTTTCTGCAACAATCGCATTTAATGTGGATCGTGTACGTGAATTGATCTTTAAGATCAGAGAAAATGTGTCATATAATGATTATCGAATAATTGTTGGTGGATACCCATTTAACAAAAATGAATATCTCTGGGAAACAGTCGGAGCAGATTCATTTGCAATAAATGCTGAAGATGCTATTCTGTCAGCCCAAAAACTCATCGATGTAAGGTAATTATAACTAATGAAATCAAAAGGAATTGTTCTGCTCTGTAATACTGATAATACTATTAAAAGCGTACTCTATAACGATTTAGAAATTGGAAATGAAATACTGGAAGGTTCTGATCTGATTGCACTTTTTATTGAGACTGATATAGTCAAAGTGAAACGCTTTATCAAAGAAATTATACGTGAAGGAGCTCAGTTCAATTGGGAGCTGAATGTCATATTAAAGAATGAAGTTAAAACACTGGTCTTCGATGGAGCACTTTTTGACGGTGTCATTCTACTTGTAGGGGGGATTGATAATATGAATTTCGAGTTGCTATCCCATGAGTTGTTGAAGATCAATAATGATCAGGTAAACAACGTTCGAAGTATGGCAAAACAAATTGCAGACCATTCCAAACAGCAAGAAATGCTCCAAAAGAAATCGTTAGACGAGATGTCTCTTCTTAATAATGAACTCTCGAACCTGCAGCGTCAAGTAATGAAACAAAAGATTGAACTCGAGCGATTGAATGAACTGAAAAACCAATTTCTTGGTATTGCTGCGCATGATCTCCGGAATCCACTTGGTAATATTATCAATCTAACCGAGTTTCTGCAGGATGATATTCAGGACTTTTCACAAGATCAAGCGGAATTCATCGGTCATATTAGAGATCTAAGTTCATATATGCTGAACCTTGTTAACGAACTACTGGACTATTCAGCTATCGAAGCCGGAAATATAACCTTGAATTTAGAACCAACAGATTTTATCGAATTGATCAATAAAACGCTTCAGTATAATAAGGGAGTTGCTGACAAAAAAGATATAACCATAACTTTCACCAATAAACATAAAAGTATCATTATTCCTATCGATGTTAT
>JAFGDR010000014.1 GCA_016932035.1 Candidatus Cloacimonadota bacterium | reverse complement strand
AATGGAGTTTAGATATAATTATAGAAAAGATAATCTGTTCCATTTTTTGATCAATATTCACTTTGGTCCGATTTTTATATAATCACCAATATTTATATAATCAATAAAAAAGCCCCAGAATTGCTTCCAGGGCTTATATATGATTGACGCAATATTTTATGCTTCTGCCATCGCTTTATAGAAATCGTACCGCTCTTTTGCTTCTTTTGCAGCACGCTTGAAGAGCATTTCTGCAACTTCGGGATACTGCTGTTGAAGTGTTCGGTAACGAATCTCATTTTCAAGGAAGGTTTCGTACTCGAGCTTAGGTTCTCGGGAATCGAGAGTAAGAGGATTCTTCCCTTCTTCTGCGAGAAGCGGATTGTATCTGTACAGGATCCAGTAGCCAGAATCGACTGCGAGTTTCTCTTCCTGCTGTGTCTTGGTCATATCGATACCATGATTGATACATGGTGAATATGCAATGATGAGCGAAGGTCCATCGTAGGCTTCTGCTTCAGTAAATGCTTTGATCGCCTGGCTTGCATTCGCACCCATTGCTATCTGTGCAACATAGACATACCCGTAGGTCATTGCCATTCTGCCGAGATCTTTCTTCTTTGTTCTCTTGCCGGCAGCAGCAAATTTCGCCACAGAACCTGTCGGCGTTGCTTTCGATGCCTGCCCACCTGTATTTGAGTAAACCTCAGTATCAAGGACCAGAACATTGATATTCTTGTTCGACGCAAGCACATGGTCGAGTCCGCCATAGCCGATGTCATATGCCCATCCGTCACCGCCAAAACTCCAGACACTTCTTTCAACAAGATAATCCTGCAGTTCGATGACCTTCTCAAGGATCGGCTTCAATTCTTTCCGAGCTTCTTCCAAAACACCAGGAAGTAACGCGCGTATTTTCTTTGCAACATCCTTAGACTCGTCAGATACAACATTCCAGAGTTCCTGGTTCTTTATCAGTAATTCGCCAAGTTCAGGAGAAATTTCAATATCCGATTCAAGTAATTTTTCGATATTTGCTTTCAGTTGTTTCCTGTTGGCATTGACCGCAAGACGCATACCGAATCCATATTCAGCATTATCTTCAAAAAGGGAATTTGCCCACGTGGGTCCCTGCCCTTCTTTGTTTTTACAATACGGTACGGTCGGAAAAGTTCCACCATAGATTGAGGAGCAGCCGGTTGCATTTGCAATGATCATCCTGTCGCCGAAAAGTTGCGAGGCAAGTTTGACATACGGAGTTTCTCCGCAGCCTGCACACGCACCGCTGAATTCAAAATACGGCATGAGGAACTGACTGCCTTTGACTGTTTCTCGCTTCGTACCATCCAGAACGTCATCAGGAAGATCATTAAAGAAATCAACTCTGCCGGATTCACCTTTTTTGCGTGCCTCTTCGATCGGAACCATTCTGATCGCTTTGTCTTTAACAGGGCAGGTCTGAACACAGTTTCCGCACCCGACACAGTCCTCGACATACACCTGAATTCTGAATTGAAGATCACGGTCATTCTTGGTCTTGGATTTTACGGTCACAAAACCTTCAGGGGCATCCTTAAGGTCTGCAGGAGCAATCTGCTTTGCCCGAATGGCAGCATGTGGACACACCAAAGAACACTGATTACACTGGATACAGAGGTCAGGATACCATTCTGGAACTGACGGTGCAACACCTCGTTTTTCCAGCTTAGTCGTTGCAGTCGGGATCTGTCCGTCATAGGGCATCTCTGATACCGTGATATCGTTTCCGCGAACATGCATGATCGGCTTGATGACGTCACATTCAAATTTGTTTGCATCATCCGGTATAAGTTGTATTTCCGGGGCAGATTTTGTGATCTTCTGTGGTATCTTTACCTGCTTGAGTGCATCTGATGCTTTGTCAACCGCAGCCCAGTTCATCTTCACAATATCTTCACCTTTTTTAATAAAGGTCTTCTTGATCGCATTCTTGATGAGTTTAAGTGCTTCTTGTTCTGGAAGAACACCGGATATTTTGAAGAATGCTGCCTGCATGACCGTGTTGATCCTGCTGCCCAGACCGATCTCCTGTGCAATACTCAGCGCATCGATGGTATAGACCTTGATCTTCTTTTCCATGATCGTTTTCTGCATTTTCTCAGTGAGATTCTCAAATACTTCTTCAGGTTTCCATGTTGAATTGAGCAGGAATGTTCCACCTTCCCGTACACCTTTAAGGATATCATAACGACCAATATATGAGGATTTATGAAGTGCTACAAAATCAACATTGTTCAGCAAGTATTGTGACTGGATCTTTTGATCACCAAATCGAAGGTGCGAAATGGTCACGCCGCCGGATTTTTTGGAATCATATTCAAAGTAACCCTGTACGAACATGTCTGTATTATCACCAATGATTTTGATGGAATTCTTATTCGCACCAACAGTTCCATCCGACCCATAACCCCAGAATTTACAGCGTATCACGCCTTTTGGTTCAGCATCGATCTCTTCTTTTGCTTTGAGAGATAAATGCGTCACATCGTCGACTATGCCGACTGTAAATCCATGTGTGCATTTATCATTGAGATGATCATAAACAGCTTTGACCATTGTTGGAGTGAATTCTTTTGAGGAAAGACCGTAACGTCCGCCGATGATCTTGATATCGGTATCTTTGAGTGCAACCGTGACATCAAGATACAGAGGTTCGCCGATAGAGCCTGGCTCTTTTGTGCGGTCGAGTACAGCGATCTTTTTTACTGTATTCGGAATAGCTTTCTTGAGACGTTCGATTGAGAAGGGTCGATACAAACGTACTTTGATCGCGCCGACTTTTTCTCCACATTTATCATTAAGGTAATTCACTGTTTCTTCGAGTGTATCTGTAGCTGAACCCATAGCAATGATAACTCTGTCTGCATCTGGAGCACCAACGTAATCAAATAGGTGATATGAGCGTCCAAATCTTTTTTCAAACGCTTCCATGTATTCTTCTACAATAGCCGGAGTAACATCATAATATTTGTTAACGGTCTCTCTTCCCTGGAAATAGACATCGGGATTTTGAGCGCCAACTTTGAGCATAGGATGTTCAGGATTCATTGCACGCTCGCGAAAATTCTTCACATATTTCATATCGACCATTTTAGCGAGTTCATCGTATGGAAGGATCTCGACCTTCTGGATCTCGTGAGAGGTTCTAAAACCATCAAAGAAATTTACAAAGGGTACTTTGGATTTCAGGGTTGAAAGATGTGAAACCACAGCAAGGTCCATCGTTTCCTGGATAGAACCGCATGCCATAAGTGCAAATCCGGTATTTCGGGCAGCCATCACATCTGAATGATCTCCAAAGATTGAAAGAGACTGGCAAGCAAGAGAACGGGCTGACACATGAAACACTGTTGGAAGCATCTCGCCAGCAATCTTATGCATATTGGGAAGCATGAGCATCAATCCCTGTGATGCGGTAAACGTTGTCGTCAATGCACCAGCAGAGAGCGAACCGTGTACTGCACCAGACGCCCCACCTTCGGACTGCATTTCGATCACATCAAGTGTTTGACCAAAAATATTCTTTCTTCCTTCAGCAGACCAGGCATCTGCCATTTCTCCCATTGGGGATGACGGAGTGATCGGATAGATCGCTGCGACCTCGGAGAATGCATAGGCAACATGAGTGGCAGCAGTGTTACCATCTATCGGTTTATAGGTTTTTTTCATTACGCCTCCGTATATTAATTATATTTTTTATTATAATACACATAATTTTATAACGTCCTTCAAAAGGATACGAGTCTCACGTCAATAAATTTGTTAAATTTTTGACAGATTTTCAGTATCTCATAAATTTGATTGCTATGAAATCAGTTGTTGGTAGTCTTTTAATAATATTTGTGCTCATCAGCATACTCTCTGCAGATATTACGCAGACCAGTAAAGAAAGAATTGCAGAACTGGAAAAAGAGATTGCAACAACCCAGCAAATGATCCAAGAACTCCTTGCAGAAAAGGATCTCCAGAACAATACCATTTACTCACATATCAAAAAATTAAAATCCCTCCAAGCTCAGGTGGATAGTTACCGAAATCAAAAATACAGAACGGAACTTGATATTGACAGCATCAAATCAGCAATTATCCAGAATGAACAGTATTTTGATGAGAACAAGAATATTCTTAACGAATTAGTTGAAAATCTTGCTTTTATCCATAATCGAAGCCGGCTCATAGACCATGATCCACTGAACAACTGGAAGTCCCGCGGACTGCAACTCTGTGCACATTCTCTGCTTGATAATCTCGATAGTCTAAGGAATTTCCTCACCCAACATAAAGGTCTGAGTGAACAGAAAGAAACGCAGCTCAGGCAGCTCCTCTCAAACATCGAATATACCCGATCGAACTATTATTCTGTTTTATCCAAAAAGGAAGCTGATGAGATGGAACTTTCCTTCATAGAAGAGATCGAAGTTCAATACCGCAACCAGATAAGTTCTCTGAAAGAGGGTATAACTGCACTGGAGAATTTCATCGCACAGAAAGAAGCCGAGAAGTATGGTAAAGAATATACTTTTTCATTTCATGACGGCTTGATATGGCCTGTAAACGGTGAGATCATTCAGCAGTATGGAATACACAAGATCAATAATACCAACGCTACGATCAAGAGCGAAGGTATTTATATCAAAACACCTTATGGCTCACCGGTCAAATCGATCGCTTCCGGTGTGGTAGCTTTCGCCGGATGGTTTGAGAACAAAGGAAATCTTGTGATCATCGATCATCAGAACGGCTTTTACAGTCTTTACGGTTTCAATGAAAAACTTGCGGTGCATAAAGAGCAGAAGATCGACCAGTCGGATGTCATTGCCTATTCAGGGAAAAACTATTTAATGGATACGGAAGGACTCTATTTCGAGATACGAAAACTCGGTAAAGCTGTCGATCCGTTGAATTATTTAAACTAAAAATGTATAATGAAAAATTATCTTGCGTTATATTCATCTGCGCAAATCCGTGAGCTGTAATACATGAAAAAAATTATCTTCAAAAATGAAATCGAACAAGCACTTGTCTCCCGGGCAACCGGTGTAATCAAGGACAATGGTATCCTTATACATCCTACCGAGAACCTATATGGCTTCGGAGCACTTATTCAAGATATCCCGAGCATTCAGAAGATAATTGAAATCAAGCAGAGAAAAAAAAATACAAAAGGATTTGTCGTTCTGGTAGCAGACTACATCCAACTCGACCGACTTATTGAAGGAGCCAGTAAAACTGAAAAAAAATGTATGCAAAAATACTGGCCCGGTCCTTTGACGATCATTCTAAAAGCGAAAAAAGCGTTCTGGAAAAATCCGGTTTGTTACAAAAAAAAGATCGCAGTGCGGATGGTAGGAAATGATATTATGAGGGCTATTCTAAAAGAAATAGATATGCCGATGATCAGTACTAGCATTAATATCAGCGGCGAACAAAGCTTGAACGATCCGAAACTCATTATTGAGAAATATCACAAACTTGTCGATGGGATCGTTATCGATAACATACATCACTTTTCCAACAAACCTTCAACAATTATCAAAATCATCGGAGGACAAGTCATCGTCCTTCGAAAAGGTGCGATCCTAAAACCCAATCCACGTCTTAAATAAAAAAAGGGATGCATTGCTGCATCCCAAAGATGTTTTTATATCTTAGAATTTTTGAGTTAGCTTGAGAACACCTCTCATCTGGTTATAATCATTTACATCATCATCCAGATCATGATACATGATATAGGCAAGTTCCAGAGAAAGGAATGTATCCGTTGGCAATACCTTAAATTGATTGTACACACCGCAAGAAAGGTAATGTTTCATATATCGTGCATCACCGGTCGATTTCGTTACATTGTATCCAACCGTTGTTCTGAATGAACCTTCTTTATAAACGATTGGTCTGAATTCTTGTGTTATACCAGCTGTGAAGTAGTTCGATTTTGTTTCACTACTATCGATGGGTGCATCTTTACGCGTCAGGTAACCAAAATTAAGCCGTGTTGAAATGGGAATTTCCTGATAATCAACATTCACACCAAACCGGATATTATTCGAGTTATAATTATAGCTTTCATATTCCTTATCGGTTGTTTTAGTATATGAATAACCAAGCAGGAATCGTGTTTTAGTTGGTGAGAATATGTTGACCGGTCGCTTGTATGACACATTTGCAGTAAGGATGTTATTCAATCTGTCGATCGGAAGATAGGTCGTATCAGTGATCTCATTGGTGATCTTGGTCTGCTGGAAGTTCAGAGACAGGTTCGGTAATCCCTTATAAGGATAATAACCCGCATTTACGAGAAGCCCTTTTGTATAGGTTGTTGCACCTTTTGTATCACGGATATTGTCATTGTATGCATGATAGCCAAGCCCAAAGGTGAGCTGGTTATTCAGCAGGGTAACATTATCCATAATATTGAAACCAGCTTTATCATTCTGCAGGTATGGATTTGCAAGCGAGTTGAAGCTGCCGCCCACATAGGAATATCGAACATTGAGTAAGTTATGATAGAAAAACGCTCGAAGATATGCTTCTGCAGCAATGTTTGACATCGTCAGTTTATACGGCTCAACGAATTGATTAATTATGAATATGCTCTCAAGACTTTCCGGGTCAAAGGGAAGGTCTATATCAAGGGAATCGAGATCCTCCTTCGTCAAGACACCCGGAGTGATGTTATTATTGAGCAGACTTGCTGATACTTCCCATCCAAACTGGAGTCTGCTTTTGAACAGAGAGAGTTTACTATCAACACCGACAACGATATTATCCTTTGGATTCTGTGCATATTCTTCGGAGTTCATATCATCTTTGCTTTTGAGTGCATTCAGCCCCACATAGAAACTTCTCTCGTTTCCGAACTGCATGCGTACACCAAATGAGTTCCTGTTATAATATCCACCAACGAATGAAGTGTCAACAGCAGTATCTGTCGTGTCTATTTCCATTGTGCCCTTGATGTGACGCTGAATCTGTCCATAGAACGAACTCAGTTTAAAGAATCCGAATTTCAGTTCTCCACCCACACCCCGTACATTCTTACCTGCTATTGTTGTATTAGAGAATACCTGGTTATGATCGCCAAGATAAAGATTGAAATGAGGTACATACAGATCCAGTGAATACCTGTTGTACGACTGGCGAGTGCTTCGTTCTTCAGAAGAAATGTGCACTCTTCCTTTATAGCGGAACCAATCTTTTCCACCCCACAAACGAAGTCGTCCGATGCTCTTGAACTCGTTATCAGTATCATAATAATACGAACCGCTGTCCGCATCATATATGGTTAGACGTGAGTCGATCAGTAGGTCTCCATTGATCGAAACAGGTAATTTTTGGACTGCAGGAACTTCCTGAACCTGAACTGTCCATTCTTTCTTTTTAAAGACCACTCCGTCAGGATTATAGATAATGATATTAATCTTATGGGTTGCAGCACGAACTTTTTCAGGCTTATACACCAGCAGATTTGTTGTGATGGTTGCCTTTGTTGTAACGTCTTTGTCATCAAAGAAGAGTTTGATGATCTTCCCTTCAAGCTGGTCTTCCAGAGCAAAATAGGAGATCGCAACCATAAAATCATCATCCTGGAAATTATATTCCCTGTCCGGGCTGAGTATCTTAAAGAAAGATTCCTCTTTTTCCGGCTTTTTCTCAGGTCTCTTCAATGGTACATAATAGGGATTATTGATCGGATCGACTGCAGGTATCGTCTGCTCGAGCATGTCCTTTTTTATAATGCGGAAATAAATGGAAATCGCCTGATCGATATAACTGCCGGGAATGGTTGCATCATAATATGGATTGATTCCAACACCCGGATCCATAAGTACCTGCACATAATCGAGGTTCCCCTTTTTATAGAAAAGATAGACTTCTTCAATCTCGTCACTACCGCCAATAATATCCAGGGTGAGATGAAGCGGTTTCAAATAGAGTGCAAACTCAGGAGGAATAAAATCTGTCTCTACATTTGCAGCATGGAGCATGGATACACCAAGTATGAATATTAAACCAATTACTGCGACAACTTTCTTCATCAAATTCTCCTATTTATAGAATATTTTCATTGTTTTTGTTTGTCCTGAAGGATCTTTGAATTCGATCTCCATGACATTTGTTTCCACATCGGCTTTTATCTCTTCTGATACATCTTTACGCACCTCTCCTTTTTCGGTCTTTCTGCTTGAAGGAGGAGCGTCTTTCGTTGCAATACCAGTATTACCCTTATCTACTTCGACAGTACCGAGATCGGATTTTAATTCAACCACACCCTCAAAGGTAAAGAGCCACGTGTCTCCACTTCCTTTGACTTCGGTAAGAAAGTCAGTTCCTTTAACAGCAGCAACAGCGGTCGGTGTTTCGATTGCATATGCGCCTTTTTCTTTGGATACCTTTGACCACAGTTCACCGACTTCGAGATACAGGTTTTTATCCAGTCTGTTCTCAGCTTTTTCCGTATTGATCGTAAGGATCGAATTGGAGAAGAGTTTTATGATCGCACCATCGTCCACGAAACGAATAGCTGCAAGTGACTGTTCTTTTGAGATGATCTCATCACCATTGTAGAGAATATCGCCGTCAGTAACTTTTGTAATGTCATCCTGCCTGTGAAGCTCAATCTCGCCGCTCGTTTTAAGTACAACTGCCGAAGGTGCCATCTCTGCACTTACAAGACTCCATACAAAAATCTGAACTATAAGAATGAGTATTATTTTTTTCATGATGTACCTCCTGCCTACTCGATCACAATGGTTTCGATCTCATATTGACCATTAAAGAGACCGGTTAAAAATTCGCTGATATTTTCGACAGTTATAAGCACACCATTGACATAGATCTGTCCGGTTGGCTGATAGTTACCGATCTGACCCGGATCGAGTAAACCCATAGCAGCGAGGTTCATGATCAAGTTTTCAACATTAGGATCACCGCCGGTAGAAGCTGCCTGGAACTTGAATCCGTAATATTCGCTGCTTTGCTGTTCTGATCCCAAGGTTGAGGTAAACTTTCCGACCACATTCCACACATAAATATACTCATCTTGCAGATCGGGTAATGAGGAGCCATATTGATAATACTGCTGAGACAGATCTTTCAGCACCACAAGCGGATCCGGCAGATCATCTATGACAACAACCTGATACACCGAAGGATCGAGCTCCCAGATTGTCAGTTCATACCACGTGGCAGCAGACTGCCATGCAAAAGTAGGTGTGTTATCACTAAGCGGGAGAAGCAGATCAACAGACTGTCCTGATGTTACTTCTGTTCCGGGTGCGAGGAGATTCACCTGCATATCGTTGGTAATGAACATGGTTGCTGAACCGTGCTCGATCTGCACCATCTGCAGATCATACAGGTAAAATGTAAAAGTATAAGTTCCACTCGGCAGATAACCGTTCGCCATAACGAAATCCTCGAAATCAGGAATATTGTTCAGAACGTCATTCCATGAGCCCTCTATCTTCACAGCGTTCGTAATGATATCTCGGTTTGTCAACGCATATGCCTGCAGAGGAGCAAATGCCAAATATTGACTCTCCGTATTTCCCGGGATGCCATCATAGGTTTTTATCAGCCCATCTGCTTCAGACAGCAGAACGCCGTATTCAGCTGAATTCAATGACATTGCAAGTTTGCATTGCATGTCATCTCCAGAAATATTCATAATATCAAGTGAAAAGATGATCGGTTGTCCTGCAGGATCATCTTTATCAAATGCCGATGGATAAACAATATCGAAACTGTTCACGTCCAAACGCATATCGATCTGTCCGTAAAGCAGCTCCGACAAACACATGATCGTAAAAAAAATGAGAAGTTTTTTCATTGGATACCTCCAACAGGTTGTTGTGAAATGTTTATAATTT
>JAFGDR010000013.1 GCA_016932035.1 Candidatus Cloacimonadota bacterium | reverse complement strand
CGGTCAGAGTCAAATTTATGAACTCACCTTTACCCCTACTATATCAGGCCCTTATAATAATAATTTAATAATAACTTCAAATGATCCGGATAATCCAACAAATTATCTTGCAGTGACAGGATCAGGATTAAATCCTTGTGAGATTACAGTAAATCCAAAATCTTTCTCTAAGATTTCAAGTAAAGACAATACAATATTGGACACATTGTTTATTGGCAATGATGGTGAAGAAACACTAAATTACTCAGCAACTGTTGTCTATGGTTCAAAAAATCGTGATCTATTATTTAATGAAGATTTTGAAAATGGTGGAAGTATTCCTTCAGAATGGACACAAGAAAATGTTATAGGAACTACTGACTGGACATATCAGAATGGAGGTCATTCTAGTAATCCAGCTAGCACTCATGGTGGAAATTATAATGCATTATTGTATTTAGGTAGTTTTACAAGTTCAACAACAAAACTTATAAGTCCTGAAATTGATTTGGCTTCAGTAAGTGATGTAATATTGAAATTTTATCATGCAATGGTAGAATGGTTGGGAGATCAAGATGAGTTAAAAGTATATTACAGGACTTCAAATGGTAGTTCATGGAATTTATTACAAACATATTCCACAAACACCACTGACTGGACATTAAGGGAAATTACATTACCCGATCCTTCTTCAACTTATTATATTGCATTTGAAGGCATAACTAATTATGGATATGGAGTTTGTATAGATGATGTTCAAATTACTGGTACAATAGGAGCATCATATAATTGGATTACTTTGAATGGAGGATCAAGTGTAAATGGTTCAATACCTGGTAGTAATCCTACTGATGAAATACTTGTAGAATTTGATTCTAATGGATTAGCAGATAGCACATATAACGCTGATATTGTTATAACGAGCAATGATACGGATGATTCTCCTTATACTGTTCCAACAACTTTAATCATAACTTCAGCTCCTACACCCCCCACAAGTGTAGTATTTGCAGATAATCCAGATGATAATGGTGGATTAATTCTCCTTACATATACAGTGTCGATTGATGATCCATTTTACATAGGTACAGGGGGCAACTGCGCTGAAGTAACTGACTATTATGTTTATCGATCTATAGATCCAGTTCCAAGTGCAGATACAACATGGACAGTGATTGATAATTGGGAACCTGAAAGTACTGGATCTAACTATAGAACAAGGTTGATTTCTTCAATAGGATCTGATTCTATTTATGCGTATCGTATATGTTCTGTTTTTAATCCATCTAAAACTAAGAATAGTGCTGATAAGATCGTTGGAAAACATATAAGAAGTTTTCAATCTGAATGGGTATATGGGAGCGCTGCTGCACGGGATAACCTTCCTGCTTATGCAGACATGAAAGTATTCCTTGAAGGTCCATATATCGCAGGTGGAACAATGAATAATTACGGCTTGACACTTCCAACAATCTCACCATATAATTCTGAAGACATTGGTGCACTTCCAAATGTAGTTGATCGCACCTTGATTGACTGGATCTACATTGAACTACGTACTACAGAAACCGGCGAGACAGTAAAAGAAGCGAATGCCTTTGTTCTTGATAATGGTATGATTGTTAATACTGAAGGTAATCACAACCTCCCCTTCTATTATACCACAGATATTGAATATTATATTGTTATTCACCACAGAAATCATCTTGGCATTATGAGTGCGATTACATATACCTTTGGTGATTTTGCAAACCAGGCAACAAGTATTGATCTTACCACCTCTGGTAGTGTCTGGGATGAAGGTTTCAAACAAGTAGAAACAGATGTTTATGCAATGTATGCTGGTGACGCAAACAATAATGGACAAATTCAAACAAGTGATAAGAACGACTACTGGAATGTACAGGTCGGTCAAGCTGGATATATAGAATCTGACTTTAATCTTAACGGACAGGTTCAAACAAGTGATGTGAATGACAAGTGGCAGTATAATGTTGGTGCAAGTAGTAAAGTGCCATACTAGTCTAAAGCGAAATTTAGCCGATAATACTAGCAGAACACAAGATAGAGATAATAATGATAATATTGGTCTTATATTTTAACTTAAAAATAAATTCCTTGCTCTTGAAAGGGCTTGCTAGGAATATGATTTAATAATAGATGTATATGATCTTCATTTTATCTTGATTTCATTTTAATAATTTTTCTTCAAATAAGTAAAGTTCTTCAACACATTCAAACCTTCCAACATTCTATCCTTTTAACTTTCTAATCTCCTTACAAACTCATTTTTCTCTCTTGTACTCTTTAGTATAATCACTTCTTTCTTAGAATGTCTGAGCAAACGGGTGTATGTGCGTTTATAATCCCAATGAGACACGATAATCCAGTAGAGAATTGAATTCTTAGAAAAAAAGGTCTGTTTGATACTTTCAACGTTATCTGCAAAGAGTTTTTCTTTTGTGATGATCCTCTTTATCGAGCGAATAAGTGCTTGCGTGAAAATCACATGAAATGGATAATCAAGCCAGATGATCGTATCTGCGCGTTTCCAAACAAGATCACGCACAATGCTGAAATTCCCATCGATCACCCATTGATTTTTCTTAACAACACGAGAGACTTTTTCCCGGAATCTGTTCCTCTTCTCGATCTGCCAGTTTTTCTTCCAGAAAAGTGTATCCAATTCGATATGTGGAATATGAAGTATTTCTGAGAGTTTTCTGGCTAAGGTCGTTTTGCCGGAACAGCTTGTTCCGATAATGACAATCCGATCCACTTAAGTAGTTACTATTGCAAAAATTGCAAAGAAGATCAGGAAACCGCTGAATGCAAGAGAACTGAATACGCTCATGAAAAGGCGTTGGACATCATCCTCATGCTTCTGGATAGCTCTTACCGTATGCAGAATCGCTGCCTGAAACAGATACACGCCATAGATCAATATTATGCCTGATTTCGCAAGGATATCCCAATTGAGTATATACGCAATGAGTGCAACGATACCTATCGCAAGATTTGCAAATCCCACTTCGAATTGCCAGTCCGGATTCTCTGTATCCCATCCGAGTCTTTTTGCATCAGATGTATGAAATACTACATGACTGAAAAAACTCAAAATGCCGATCACAGCTACTGCAAGAAGAAGAATCAGATCAATCGATCTACTTAAATCCGGTAGGCAGAAAATCCCCAGAAAGATCGAGATTGCAACCAGAAAAATCCTGATAATTGCTATTGTAAGTGCCATAGTATTCCTTTATTGTTATGATTTGTTAAAGATCTTGCTACGACCGATTTTGGTCAAATAATCAGTCGCTGATTTAATAAATTGGCTTTTCGAGAATATAAAAACCAAATCATCCTGTTTTAACGCATGATTACCTCGGGGGATCACAATGTCTTCTTCGTCTTTCCTGAAGATTCCCATGAAAACACATTCGTCTGGAAAATCATTATCCTGCGCAATCTCATGGATCTTCTTGCCTACAACCTTTCCTCCTTCAGGAATACGAACTGCATAGACCGATGCTTTGCCCACACCGAGAGTGAATATCTTCCTCACTTTTGGTTTTTCAACCTCGATGATTATCCTGTCTAATAAAAGTTCTGAAATGTCCACAATACTTGTGACACCTGCAATTTGATATGCTTGTTCATACTGCGGTTTTCTGAGTCGAGCAATAATGTTTTCAATACCGAGACTTTTTGCAAGAAGTGCGCAGGAGATATTATCAGCATCATTCCTCATAAGGCATAACAGAGTATCTGAGCGTTTTACACCAGCTTCTTCAAGTACTTTGATGCGTGTGGCATTTCCATGTATAGTCATCGCCCCTGTTTCTGCATAGATAGTTTCGCACACATCTCTATCCAAATCTATGACAACCACATTATGCTTATTCTGTACAAGCATATGTGCGATCTGTGATCCGATAATTCCCGCCCCTGCAATAATAATAAACATGGTTCCTCCGAATTTATGATTGCCATGCCCGTGGACTGAAGAGAAGAAGCACGGGATGGATTTCAAGACGTCCTGCGAGCATGCCAATGATATAGGTTATTTTTATGACTGGATGGAGTTGACCCATTTCTGCGACGGGAATATAGCAGGGACCTATATTACCCAAGGCACTAAACATTCCCGAGACGGATCTGTAGCCATCATACTTAGAAAATATTGCTGTGATCAATCCTCCAATGAGTAGAAGCACAATCCATGCAAAGAAGAGTGCACTTACGCGGTATATTTCATCAGAGTTCAGATTTTTCTTATTGAGTTTTACATAGGAAATCGCCCTGGAAGGAGCGAAAAGTTTAAATATCTCGCGTTTTACCAATTTTGCTAAGATGCTAATTCGAAGCACTTTAATTCCACCTCCAGTAGAACCCACGCACCCTCCGATAACCATCATAACAAGGAAAAGCTGGCGTGCCATTGCTCCAAAGAAAGGTGATGCAATATCCTGTGTGCCAAAGCCTGTAGTAGTTATGATGGCGAGTACTTGAAAAAGCACATTTCGGACATTATACTCGAAGGTTTTCCAGAACGATGCATCAGAGAGAGATATATTCGCTGGTTGGATGATCCTGAGGTATCGTTCGCCAAGAATAAGCAGGATAAAAACTACAATGAAACCTATCCAGAAACGCATCTCAGTGGTATCAATCGCTGCCCGGAACTCACCGCGTAGCACCCGATAATGTATGATGAAATTAGTCCCCCCAAGGAACATGCCAAGTATTAGAATATATTCAATGAGTTTGTATTGAGGATGTCCGATCAATTGATAGTGCGCAATACTGGCATCGTAGGGAGAGAAACCACCTGTAGAAAGTGCGGTAAAGCTATGGCAGATACTGTCGAAAATTGAACATCCTGCAATTTTTAAACTGAGGATAATGAAGAGGGTGAACGCGATGTAAATTGTCCATAATATTTTAATCGTATTACCAAGTCCGGGAACCGGACGCTCCACATCGATTTTATGACTTTCCGCACCAAAAAGACGGTGAGCTCCACCACTTTGTGAGGTGATCGCAAGGAAGAAGGTAAGGATACCCAATCCACCAATCCATTGTATCAAACTCCGCCAGAATAAAATACTCTTGGGCATCTGGTCCAAACCAGTAAACATGGTGATACCGGTTGTGGTGAAACCACTCATAGTCTCGAAATAGGCATTCAGATAATTTGTTTTGAGAGCAATTAGAAAAGGAATAGCACTGACAGCAGAAATGATGATCCACCCGAAACTACAGATGAAGATCGCCTGTACAATATTAGGTGAATGCTGTTTGAATGAAATCTTAAAAACAATTCCCAGACCAAGAGCAACACCTGCAGCCAGAAGGAATGAATGGAACGTGAGAGGGCTTTGTGCGTATTCACCAAAAAAGAAGGTGAGAAGCAGGGGAATGAGCAAAAATACTCCCAGAATAATGAGAAGCGATCCTACAAAACCGAAAACCACACTGAGATTCCTTAAGGATCTATTCATGATTTATCCTCATTATTTTTTCTTACAATTTGATAGCAAATAGCTTGTTTCTTTGTCAAAGAATTTTATTGAAAATTGTAATGTAATACTGGAAACGCGACGTGCTAATTAATAATGAAAATCAATAAACATTCTTATGCTGTATCACATCGGTAACAGTACGCAGCATGATCTTCAAGTCGAAGATGAGAGACCAGTTTTCAATATAGTACAGGTCGTAGGCGAGTTTTTCCAGAGGTTCGGTCGTGAGTTCTGCACGACCATTAATTTGCGCCCATCCTGTCATGCCACCGCGAACCAAAAGACGGTCATCCCAATTCTGAATTTCATGTGAGAGTCTATCATGAAAATAGGGACGTTCAGGTCTCGGTCCTACAAGAGACATATCACCTTTCAATACGTTGAAGAATTGCGGGAGTTCATCCAGAGATGACTTTCTCAGGAAATTCCCTATCTTCGTGGTCCTGTCTTTCTGATCAGAGGTTGAATATGTTGGACCAGACTCATCCTCGGCATCCACATACATTGAGCGGAATTTAAGGAACCAAAATATCCGTCCAGCTCTTGTAACACGCTCCTGTTTATAGATCACAGGGCCTGGTGAACTGAGTTTTACAAGTATCGCCAGGACAAGTAGGATTGGTGAGGTCAAGATGATGAGTGGAACGACCAGCACGATATCACAGGTTCGTTTAACAAAGCTGCGCCACTTGCTGAAGGTAATATAGGTAACTCCGATTAATGGAATACCGTCCATATCATCAAAATCTGTCGAACCTGTTTTGAACTGGTAGCGCGTGGGAGTAAATCGAAGGAATATGTCGTTCTCTTTACAATATATAATGATCTGATTCAGTGTTTTCTGATCGATATCGTCAATAGCAATAAAAAGCGCTTCAGCTTCGGTTGATTCAACAATGTTCTTGAAATTTTTAACAATCCCCAGCTGTATGAAATGATTTTTCAGATGAAAGCGAAGTTTGTCCGGTGTGATATTTGAGATACTTCCAGCATAATTAAATCCAAGATCAGGATAGAGAATCATTTTCTCTGCAAGTTCCTGCCCGATGTTATTCACTCCTATGATAACTGCTTTCCTGTTCCCAATATTATGACTGAGTACGAACTTCTTGATCTTGTTTATGAACCAGTGAGTAAACACTATGATCAGAAATGAAACTGGAAAAGAGTATGCAATCACATATCTGGACTGGGGTAATCCCTGGAATGCATAGGTAAATGCAAACGTTAGCATCGTTGCGAAAAAAGCCCCTTTACCGATAGAAGTTATCTCATTCATCCACTTGAGAGGTCCGCCGTATTCTCTATACAAACCAGACACAATGAACGAAAATATCCAGACGAACACAATAAGCCAAAGGATGTGGAGATACATATCGATATAAACATCGGGATATGACTGAACATCACTGATATGAATAAGCCAGCGAAATTTCATCTCATACGCAATTATGAAACTCAAAGCCACAGCAAAAATATCATTGATGATCTTAAGTATGGTAAATAATAAGTTGATTCTTTTTCGTGTCATGGACTTTTTCTAATTCAGGTTTAATGCTTATAATGAAATCACAGAATTGCGAGAGACTTGTCAAATTTATTGGAATAAAGCAGATTTGAGGATTGAAAATATTGACGTATTTTACTATCAAAAATTTTTCGTAGGTGAAAATGAATATATTAGAAAGAGTGAAAACTATGAATAAAAAGAATTTTGATATTGTTGATGAAAAGGTCCTGGAAAACACTGTTCAACGCTGCAGGGAACGAAATATCATAATCCCGACCTATGATGAAATGATACATCCCGAAAAGGTTCCTGAAAAAATAAAAAAGGAACTTTCTGAAATTGGATTATGGGATCTTCATCCAAGAAACCTTTATAGAATAACCTGGAAGAACGAGCCCATAGAAAAAGGTGGTGGATTCGATGGAGTGAATTTTCTTGAAATCCCTTCCCAATTATCCGGTGTAAAAGCACGCATAATTATTTTATTGGGAAAATACTTCCCAACCGGTTCACATAAGGTTGGTGCAACCTTTGGTCCACTTGTAGAAAAGCTTGTACGTGGTCACTTTGATCCAACCAGGCAGAAAGCCCTCTGGCCATCTACCGGTAATTACTGCCGTGGTGGTGCATATGACTCTTACCTTTTAGCATGTCCTTCGATAGCAGTGCTTCCTGAAGAGATGTCTCGCGAACGTTTTGAGTGGCTGGAAAAAGTTGGAGCAGAAATTTACCCAACTCCCGGTTGCGAAAGTAATGTAAAAGAAGTATATGACAAAACAAAGGAACTCAAAGAAGCCCGTGGTGATGAGATCGTCGTACTCAACCAATTTGCCGAATTTGGTAATGCTGTATGGCATTATGCTGTGACTGGACGCGCAATGGAAGAAGTGTTTGATACCATTAAAACCGCAGATCAAAGAATGAGCGGATTATTCCTCACACAGGGTTCTGCCGGAACACTGGGCTGTTCAGAATATCTCAGAGAAAAATATCCGACAATAAAGGTTTGTGCCGGCGAAGCACTTCAATGTCCAACGCTCTTATTCAATGGTTATGGTGGGCATCGCATCGAGGGCATCGGTGACAAACATGTGCCATGGATTCATAATCTAAAAAACATGAATATGGTAGCTGATATCGATGACAATGCCTGTATGAATCTGCTGCGTCTCTTCAATGAACCTGCAGGTCATAGGTACCTTATCTCCCAAGGTATCGATAAAGATTTTGTGGACAAACTTCACTTGCTTGGGATTTCTTCAATCGCAAACCTTCTCGGCACGATCAAGATGGCAAAATATTATGAAATGAATGAAAATGATGTACTTTTCACTGTTGCAACAGACTCTATGGAACTCTATCAATCCCGTATGAAGGAGATGCATGAAAAGTTTGATGAATACACACCTTATAACGCAGTCGGAGATTTCGAAAGATACCTTATGGGCACCACCGTGGACTATATGCTCGAGCTCTCATACTGGGATAAGAAACGTATGCATAATCTTAAGTATTTCACGTGGATTGAGCAGCAGGGAAAAACAATCGAAGAACTCAATGCTCAATGGTATGATGACAATTACTGGAAAGAAAAAATGCACAGCTATGAGCAGTGGGACGATTTCATCAGAGAATTCAATGACAGGACCGGACTGCTGAAACAATATTCATAGAATGCCTCAAAAAATTGTCGATGCAATACTCTCCCAAAACAAAAGAAATGTTCTTTGTGATGTACTCTTTGACGACACTATTCTCGAGATAATCGAGAAAGAAGATGTTCCGTTAAATCTACCTGAGCTTGTTGATTATACTTGCAATAAACGGAAATCTCATGATGTTCCTTCTGGTATCATCGATGCGAATTTCTGTATAGTCTTGCCCGGGGCTATTGATCCGCATGTACATTATGATGACCCGGGCTTTGAATGGCGGGAGGATTTTTATACAGGGACTCTTGCCGCAGCATATGGTGGTATCACGATTGTTGCAGATATGCCATGTACCTCGATCCCTCCGGTCATCAATAAAGCAAATCTCCAACATAAACTGAGGATAATCGAGAAAAAAGCGATCATCGATTTTGCTCTTTGGGGAGGTGTTTCCGGCACAGAGCTTGCTGATGATTCATACATTAGAAACATGCATGAGCTCAACAATGAAGGAGTTATCGGCTTCAAAACTTACCTGATCTCGGGCATGGAGAAATTCAATTCAGTTAACGAAGAGCAACTCGAAAAAATTGCAGTTATTGCAAAAAAACTCAATTTACCCGTTGGTGTTCATGCTGAAGATAAAAACCTGATCGAGCAAAAACGGGCACAATTCCAAAAAGAAAATAGTAATGAGATCAAGCATTATTGCCAGACACGAAACATCGAAGCAGAAGTTCAAGCAATCAAAACAGTGATCCGTGTTGCAGAAAAAACCGGGGCTTATTTTCACATCGTACATCTAAGCAGCAAAAATGGTTTGAAATTGATCGGAGAAGCTCAAGATAAAGGACTATATATTACAACAGAGACCTGTCCTCATTTCCTTTCATTTACACAGGATGATTTCGAAGAGCAGGGCAGTATCTTGAAAACAGCACCTTCAATTAAATTTAAAGAAGATAGGAGAGCGCTCTGGGATGGGCTTAAAACTGGAACGATCAGTTTTGTGACGACCGATCATGCAGGATGTGACTTTCCTCGTGAAAAGCAGACAGGGAACATCTGGACAGATTATGGCGGCATACCAGGAAGCGAACTTATGGTCCCCTATATGTTCTCAGAAGGCTTCATGAAAGGCAAACTTGATCTTCATCAAACCCAAAAGGTTCTCTGTGAAAATGCTGCAAATATATTTGGATTGAACACACATAAAGGAAAGATAGAACAGGGAAAAGATGCGGATTTTATTCTTATAGATCCAACCGGGCTAGTTGTAATTGACCAGAGCAAACTTCACTCAAAAGGAAAATACTCTCCCTTCGACGGTAGAACATTCAAGGGAAAAATCATCTCAACATACTTAAGAGGTCAAAGGATCATCTATGATGATCGATTTGTTGGAAATGCTGGTGAGGGTTCGTTCTGTCGTCCCATTGAACATTGAATAGTGTATTTCAAATTAAACCTTAACTCATTTTTTTTATCATACTGGGAAAGTGATAAGAGAAAAAATTTTTTATTCATGAATTTTTATATGTTATATTATTACAGGATGCATAGCAGCACTATTATCAAAACAATTTAACCTTTTTTGACAAACAATATTCCATGAATTCAAAAAAAATACTCTGGATTGCCTTGATCATTTCGCTACTTCTGCATCTACTCATTATTATTTTTTTTCCGCATCTTTCAGAATTGAAACTTATTGCTCTCAAACCAGATGAAGCTAAATTTGATGATACGCCAATAGTGTTTGAATTCATAGAAACACCGGTCGCTCCTGAAGTAGAACACGCAGAAAAGAGCAACTTGATTTCCGACAAGAGTTTAGCTGCAGCTGACGAACGTGAAAACAAACTCCCATTAGATGAAATCCCTTATAAGGATGGAGATTCGGAGATCAAGCAGTTTCCCATGATCGAATCAGCTGAAATCCCACAAGAAGAACAACCAGCTGAACCGTTATCAGAACAAGCAGATGATACCGCGGGTGACTCTCAGGAGCAGAATCTTGCTTTACAGAATATAGAACCCACCCCGGTTATCGTTCCACAACCAGAAAGTGATAATAATCCTCAGCAATTGAATTATACCAATATCATCTCGCAGGTTGAAAATGCCGGGGGGGTAAGTTTTAATACGTATAAATGGGATTTTGCACCTTACATGCTCTATCTAAAGAAAAAAATTCAGGGCAACCTTAATCCACCTCCGGGATTTACTCATCTCGGCTTGATCCACGGAAAAGTTCTTGTCAGATTTACTATTCTGCCAAGCGGTGAGTTAAAAAATCTCAATGTATTGCATGCAGAAGCTCATAATTCTCTTGTACAGGCAAGCACAGGAGCCATTTCGATCTCAGCACCCTTTCTTCCTCTTCCAGAAAATTTTCCGGAGGATTATCTGGTAGTTACTTCGTTATTCTCGTATATCGTAAAAAAAGATTAAATTTACAATAAAGGAGTCATATGTTTTCTGATATGTTCGTATTCTTAGCAAAAGGCGGTGTTTTGATGATCCCGCTTTTTATCTGCAGCATCCTTTCTCTGGCGGTTATCATCGAGAAACTTATCACCCTACGGGTAAATAAGGTACTTCCTCCCGAAGTAGAGAAAATAGTACAGAACTATAAAAATGAAGATGATATCAAGCTCGTTTCTTCAGTATGTGAACAGAATAAGAGTCTGCTTGCTCGTATCATCCTGATTATAATGAATCACAGAAAGTTACCCTATATCCGCATGAAAGAGGAAATTGAGAATAATGTCCGGCAGGAACTGCGAGCCCTCGAGAGTAGGCTTGGTATTCTTGAAACGGTCGCGGCGGTTGCTCCCATTCTTGGTCTACTTGGTACTGTTGTCGGTATGATCAAGGTTTTTAGTGTGATCACTTCGCAGGGTGTCGGTAATGCATCGGCACTGTCCGGTGGTATTTCCGAAGCCCTTATTACAACAGCTTTTGGATTAACTGTTGCAATCCCCGCTCTGATATGTTATAACTATTTCACACGAAAAACCGACGACCTTATCCTCGATATCGAAAATGTAACCAATAACCTTGTCAAAAAGATAAATCACAATAAAGAGGATGTTGATCATGCAACTTCTTAATCGAAAAAGGCGAAGTGTTACAATCAATATCACATCTCTCATCGATGTTGTGCTCCTGCTTCTGATTTTTTTTATGGTATCGACAAACTTCATTGAGCAACCCGGCATGAAACTCGATCTGCCTGACGCAGAATCAGCAGCTTCATCTGAAAAGAATGAAATGGAAATAATCATACAACCTGATGGTTCGATATTCTTTAATGGAGAACCTATTACGCTTGAGGAACTTCGAACCCAGTTTGGAAAGTTTAGCACTGAAGCTTCAGAAAAAAGTCTTTTATTAAAAGCAGATGAGAATGTCAAACATGGTACTGTCGTCGAGGTCATGGACATCGCTCGTGTCGAGGGCATTAAAAAGATCGTCATTGCTTCGAATAAAAAACCAGAATAGTTGGTCTTAGCTGAAATAAAATTGACATAAAATTCAATTCTTTATCAATCGAATTGATTTAAGGATAAACATGGACAGCACTATACGTATTAAAAACGCCTGTATCTGTCAGTTCATTGATGGAGCATATAAACCCTTCTTTGGTGACATAATTATTGAGGATGAACTTATATCTGAAATAAAAGAGACATCCCTTTCTGATTTCTTAAGGGAACCTGTAATACAAAACAAACTAATCACTGAAGAGGATGATCTTGTTGAATACGATGCTCGTGGCTGTATGGTCCTTCCTCCTCTTACCAATTTCCATGAACATATCTACTCACGCTTAAGCAAAGGTCTTCCGGTAACTGGAGAACTCGATAATTTTACTCATGTACTCGAAAATCTTTGGTGGAAGCTGGACAGAGCACTTGGTGAGAAAGCTATCGAAGTAAGTGCAGAACTTACTGCAATTGAAGCTATTAAAAACGGAGTGCTTACACTTTTTGATCATCACTCTTCTCCGGAAGCTATAGAGGAAAGTGAAACGATCATAAAGAAAGTGTTAAAAGCCCGAGAACTCAATGCAGTCTTATCATATGAAGTTTCTGACAGGAACGGTAAAGAGAACATGAAGGAATCGGTTGAGGAAAATCTATCCTTCATTAAATATCGTACAACTCCCGATTTCAAAGGTCAGTTCGGTTTGCATGCTCTGTTTACACTTTCTGATGACACACTTCAATATATTCAACAAGAGACAAAAAATCTTGGATGTGGTTACCATATCCATGCTGCTGAAGATATATATGATGCAACCTTCTCTGAAGAGAAATATGGACTCACAATATGCGAACGTCTTGAGAAATTTGGATTCCTGAACGATCTCTCATTTCTTGCTCATGGAAATCATCTGATGGACAATGATTTCTCACTTATTTCTAAATATAATTCGTCGCTTGTTCATAATCCTGATTCCAATTTCAATAATGCTGTAGGAACATTGAACATCGCAAATGTCCCCAAAGACATTCCTCTTCTTCTTGGCACAGACGGAATGCACTGCAATATTCTTAAGACGATTAAAATAGCTTTTTTAACATGTCGCCATCTCAATAAAAGCTCTGAGATCGGCTTCGATCTTATTGCTCGTATTTTGAAAAACAGCTTTGATATTCACAGCAGATTTTTTGGCTCCACACCAACTTTACAAAAGGGTGACTCTGCAGATCTTATTATCCTTGATTATTTCCCCTATACTCCTATCGATCAGAATAATTTCTTGGGACATTTTCTTTATGGTGCCTGCGAAACACAAGTTAAAACTGTACTCAAGAAAGGACATTATTTAATGAAAGATTTCGAGGTTGATCCTGAGGAAGAAATATATAAAAAAGCATTTGAAATTTCCGATGAAATCCGAGAGAAATTCCAGTTTTTACAAAATGAACAATAACACCTTTGACGTAGTAGGTAAAAAGCTCCCCCGAACAGATGCATACGAAAAAGTAACGGGAAGATCACAGTATGCAGCGGATATCCGTTTTCCGGGCATGTGCTTCACAGGACAAAAGAGAGTCCCTATTGCTCATGGTATTATTAAAAGTATCGATGTTTCAAAAGCAGAAAAACTGCCTGGAATAGAAGCTGTTATTACCAGCAAAGACATACCGGGTTCTCTCTTAACAGGTGTAGTAAAGCAAGACCAGCCCGTGTTTGTCTATGATAAAATATATTGTTCGGCAGACGTTGTTGCCCTTGTTGTAGGGACTGATAAAAATGCAATTAGTGAAGCTCTCGCTCTCATAAAAGTAGAGGTCGAAGAACTTCCTTTACTAACTGATTACACTCGATCACTAGCAAAAGATGCTCCAATCATCCATACTGAAAATAAAACGAATCTGATTAATTATTATCCCCTAAGAAAGGGCAACATAGAAAAGGGATTTACAGAATCAGATATTATTCTTGAAAGAACATATACAACACCTGCAGTTGAGCATGCATATATCGAGCCGGAGTGTATTACAGCTGTTCCTGATTTTAGAAAGAATGTATATAAGATTTACGGCTCTGTACAGAATCCTTATACATGCAGACGACTTGTCGCCAGAGCAATGGATGTACCTTTGACAAATATCCATATTATACAAACTGAACTTGGTGGTTCATTTGGTGGTAAGGATGATACGATGGATATTCTTGCAATAGGTGCGTGTGTGGCATGTAAAAAAGTGAGAAACCCTGTTCGTATTCACCTTTCAAGAGAAGACTCGATAACTGAAAGTTATAAAAGACACCCGTATATGATGAGTTATAAAGTCGGTGTTACCAAGCAAGGTATACTGAAAGCAATGAAAATTGACATAATTGCAGATGGCGGTGCTTATGCTTCGATGAGTCCTTTTGTTACATGGCGCTCTGTTGTTCAGGCAACCGGTCCCTATAGAGTTGAACATGTTTATACCGATGTGCGAGCAGTATACACAAATAATCCCTACACCGGTGCATTCAGAGGATTCGGTTCACCCCAGATCATCTTTGCCCAAGAATCTCTCATGGATGAAATCGCAGAAACGTTACATATGTCGCCCCTTGAGATCAGAAGGATCAATGCTCTTATACAAAATTCTGAAACAGCAAGTGGTCAGGTTTTATCGAGTCATGTTGTGAGTCTGAATCAGGTTCTTAATAAAGCAACAGAAGAATCGGGTTTTGAGAAAAAATATTCTGAACGAAATAAGATTTTGAAAAGCTTCGAAAGCAAAGATCTAGTATTGAATGATGAAGATTTTATAACTGACTCTCCCATCAGAAAGGGAATTGGCCTTGCTTGCAGTTATCGAGGTTGTTCACTCGGTGCAGAAGGAATCGATGCAACTGGAGCGCTGATCAGCATTCAGAATGACGGTAGTGTATATCTTATAAACGGACTTGCAGAAAACGGTCAGGGATTGCGCATGACCTTCTCCATGGTAGTTGCTGAAGTACTTGGGATCTCACCCGATGAAATATATTATCTCGAACAAGATACAAGCAGGATTGCCGATGGCGGACCAACTGTCGCTTCTCGCTCCACACTCATGGGAGGTGAAGCTGTTAAAAATGCTGCTAGTATCGTAAAACAGAGAATCGAGCAAATGCTTTTAGAGGAATGGGAACTCGATGAACAAACTCAACTCCAATTTTCAGAACACTCTATCTCACATAAAGAGACAAACCATGAGATTTCGTTTGCAGAAGCATGCAACAAAGCATACTTACAGGGCATCAATCTGAATGCATACGGCTGGTTCAAAGCACCTGATGTGGACTGGAATGAAGAAGTTGGTCAGGGGCCCGCATATTTCACCTATGTTTATGGGTGTCAGGTTGCTGAAGTGGAAATAAACAAAGCTTCAGGAAAAATTTATATTAAAAGGATCACAGCTGTTCATGATGCAGGACAGATTATCAACCGGCTTGGTGCACTCGGTCAAATCTACGGAGGTGTTGCCCAAGGTGCAGGATATGGCACCATGGAAGAAGTGATCGTGAAGGATGCAGAGATCAAAAATGTGAACTTTGATGAATACCTCATACCAACCAGTGTTGATATAGAGGAAATCAAAGCATTTTTTGTTGAAAATCCAGATACCTTTGGACCTTTTGGTGCGAAAAGCCTTGGTGAGCCGACACTCGAGATAACAGCAGCTGCAATAAATAATGCCGTAGCCCATGCACTGGGAAAAAGATTTTATCACCTCCCACTCGATCTTGAACAGATCAAAACCAGTAAAACCCTTCATCAGATAAAAAAATGAACAACACCTACACTTTTCATAAATTTTCGAGTCTTGAACCAGCGCTGGAACTTATTTGTAAACAGCGTGAAACAAGCAAGATCATCGCAGGCGGGACCGATCTCCTCATTGAGATCAGAAAGGAAGACAAGAAGCTCAAGGGAATACATAATATTGTTGATATTCATGATATTCCTGTACTCAGAGAAATCAGAATTGAAAACGATATATGTACAATTGGTGCATGTTGCACACATTCTGAAATCAGCAGAAGTGATATCATTGCAAATCACTTTCCTGTTCTGAAAATGGCAGTCGATAAGATTGGATCACCCCAAATCAGAAACGTCGCCACCATAGGAGGTAACATCTGTAATCTCGCTGCTTGCGCAGACAGTATCGCTCCACTACTCATATACGATGCAAAAGTGAGACTTTGCTCATTAACCAAAGAGAGGATCGTACCCCTCGTAACCATATTACTCAAACCTTATAAAACAGAGGTTTATAAAGATGAGATTCTTACCCATATTCTTATGCCCTTACCTGACAAAACATGGAAATATACATTTTATAAACTCGGACGCCGACAAGGTGTCTCGATCAGTAGATTGAGTTATGCCATCATGCTGAAATCTGAAAACAACACTATTCAAGAAATCCGTCTTGCTTTTGGAGCTCTTTTCTCAGTACCCAAAAGACTTATTGAACTTGAACGAGAACTCAATAATCAGACAATATCAGAACAACTCTGGAAGGATACGAGCAGGAAAGTTGCCCGGCAAATCCTAGATGAAACTGGTGTTCGCTGGTCAACTGCTTATAAATTGCCAGCTCTCCAACAACTTCTTTTTACAAGCCTAATCAATTTGACGTAACAACGTAATATTATACATTGTACTATAATGAAATTTCCAGGAGACACAATGAAAGATCATAGAATGAGCATTATGAAATACAGTTTTATTATTCTTGTAATAGCACTCACCGCAATCGGCTGCACAGGAAAGGTGAGTTCAGTTATTGAAATGACCGAAGAAAACTTTGATGAACTGATCCAGAACGAGTTCATCATTGTAGAATTCATCCCTGCAGATTGCGATAGCTGTGATGAAATGTTAACCATTATTGAGGAGATTCAAAAAGAAGATAACAATATTGTTGCTGCGATGATGGATGTGGAAAAAAATCTTGATTTCCTCAATAAGATACGTTTTCATACACAACCCGGAGAACCAACGGTTATTATATTTAGTAAAGGTGATGTGCAGGACTATTTTGTTGGAGTAAAAAACAAAGAAGAAATTTTTTCAATCATAAATGATATAAAAAATAAGTTGAGTCAATGGGAGGATATCGAAGCTGGGAAAGCATCCTTTTTTGATGCTTTCGATTTCACTTTAAAGGATCTTGATGGTAATGAAGTAACACTCAGTGAAATTAACAACCTCATTATTCTTGATTTCTGGGCTACGTGGTGCCCACCGTGCAAAGCTGAAATCCCCTATCTTGTAGATTTTTACAATTCTTATAAAAATCGCGGTCTTTCAATTATTGGTGTTAGTTCTGAAACACCTGATGTATTGACTAACTTTATAGATGGCTTTTCAACAGAAATAACCTATCCCATATTACTTGATGAGGAAAGAAAAGTATCTTCCATACTCGGGATCAAAAACATTCCAACGACCTATTTCATTTCTCCGGAAGGTATTCTTATAAAAAAGGAAATTGGATTTGCAGACGAATATGTCCCGGAATTTCAAAGAATCATTGAAGAGAATCTTCCAAGATAATAATTAAAGGGTAAGATAATGTTACATAAAATTCAAAAAATACTCATAGTATCAACTATTGCTCTACTCAGCATGATTCCGCTTCATGCCGAAGAAGCAGAAATGCCGGTTGAGACCATAACCTGGTTTGATTTTGAAGAAGGAATTTCCGCTGCAGCAATCGAAGGAAAAGATGTTATAATAGACTTCTATACAAACTGGTGCCACTGGTGTCATGAGATGGATAAGACCACATTCAAAGATTCTTCTGTCGTATCATTCATGAATGAAAATTTTATTGCAGTCCGCGTAAATGCTGAATCTGTGACAGAAAATGTCACGTTCAAAGGAATGACACTTAACTTGAGAGAACTCACATCAGCTTTTGGAATAAGTGGTTTCCCTTCCTATGCATTTATGACCCAAGATGCAGATATGATCACAGTTGTGCCGGGTTACCTGCAATCTGAACTCTTTTTGAACATTCTCAAATACATCAGCCAGAAGTGCTATGACCGTCAAATCAGCTTCGACCAATTTATGGAAAAACAGGGAGAGTGCAACGACTAGTCACAATTTTCGTCAATACTGGACCTGGCTGATGAGTATTCATTGTATAGCTGATCGGGTATAAATAATCAGCCCGAATTGATAGCCGTGAGAGCCAATATCCTCCTTTTCATTGCCGCTGCGATATGGGGATTCGGTTTTGTGGCACAGCGTGCAGGGATGGAATATGTGGGACCATTCACCTTCAATGCTATCCGTTTTGCGTTGGGTGCAATCACCCTTATGCCAATTCTTTTCTTTAAAAAAGACTTCTTACATTGGTCGAAAAACGACCATTCTATATCTTCAAAGAATTTAACGTTATATGGAAGCGTCGCTGCCGGACTAGCGCTCTTTGCAGCAACCTCGCTTCAACAAAACGGGATCGTATTCACTACTGCCGGAAAAGCGGGTTTTATTACCGGATTATATGTGATCATTGTCCCTTTGCTTGGTCTTGCGTGGAGAGAAAAAACATACTGGGGAACATGGATCGGTGCAGTGCTGGCTCTAATAGGACTATACTTGATATCGATCAATCAGAGCATTCATGTTCTTGTTGGGGATCTCCTTGTTCTTGGAGGAGCATTTTTCTGGGCAGTGCATGTGCATGTTATCGGATGTTTTTCGACGAAGATTCACCCCATTAAATTAGCATTCTTCCAATTCGCTCTTGCTTCGATATTGAGTTTTATATGTGCACTCTTATTTGAGGTAATCAACATCTCTCCAATCATTTCTGCGTGGCAATCAATCGTATTTGCTGGCGTATTTTCTGTAGGTATCGCTTTTACTTTGCAGGTAATTGCGCAACAGGAAGCGCACTCTTCGCACGCAGCACTCATTTTAAGTCTTGAAGCAGTATTCGCTGTTATTGGCGGGTGGCTCTTACTCAACGAGGGATTGTCTATGCGTGGTATTATCGGCTGTATATTAATGTTGACAGGAATGCTCTTGTCTCGCAGTCAGAAGACATCAAATAATTATACATAGTAGGATAGCACAATGGAATTTATGTATAAACTGAAACTCATAAACCCTCTTCTTGACGATAGCGCATGGACTGATAAAGATGAAGAAATTGTATCAATACATTTTAAAACGCTTCAAAGTTTGACTGAAAAAGGTATCGTAATTCTTGCAGGAAGAACGATCAGAAAAGATCCATCTGATTTCGGAATTGTTATTCTCGAAACTGAATCAGAAGATGAAGCACGGGAATACATGAAAAAAGATCCTGCTGTTAAACAAGGTATCATGACAGCTGAACTGTATCCTTTCAATGTAGCTCTTGTCCGAACGAATACCTTGAAATCTGTTGATAAGGATAAAAATCTCCCGTAGTATCATAGCATGAAAAGAATATTAAAATCAATCGGTACACTTTTTTCCATTATCGCCATGAGTGCCTTCTTAACAGGTGATCCAGTTGTGCAGGCTGAGCTGGAATTACCGAAGGTCTATTTTACAAAGGAAATTTCCGATGAAGCATTACTGCGCATTTATCAGAATATAAAAGATAATGTTCATGGAAAAGTAGCCATAAAAGTGCATTTTGGTGAAGAAGGCAATAAGAACTTTATTAAACCAGACATCATGAGATCACTTGTTAAGGAAACCGATGCAACATTTGTCGAAACGAATGTATTATATGTGAGTAAACGGCGTTATACAGAAAGTCACATTCAACTTGCAAAGGATCATGGTTTTGGATTCGCACCGATCGGTATTCTCGATGAAAAAGGAATAAAATCTATTCCCGTTGACCTGAAACATTTCAAGGAAATTAAGGTTGCAAGAGGTGTTGATGATTATGATTCTTTTATAATTCTATCTCATTATAAAGGTCATACTTCAGCAGGTTTCGGTGGTGCAATTAAAAATGTTTCAATGGGACTTGCTGCAATTCCAGGAAAAATGGCACTTCATGCATCCACCATTCCAACGACAAATCCTAAACGATGTATCTCATGTGGGTTGTGTGTTAGTAACTGCCCGGCAGATGCCATATCGACCAATCCTCTTGTTATTGATTCGAGCAAATGTATCGGTTGTGCAGATTGCATTGGAATATGTCCGCAACGAGCTTTTGGAGTTCCCTGGTCCAGTACTTCCCAACCGATCTTCCAAGAACGATTATGTGAATATGCAAAGGGAATGTGCGATTCGTTGAATATGGTCTATATAAACGTGCTTGCCAATATTTCGCGAGTATGCGATTGCTCTCCATATGCTCCTCCACCATTCATGGAAGATCTTGGCATCATGGCCTCTACTAATATTGTAGCTATCGATCAAGCATGTCTTGATATGGTTAATAAATTCCAAGAGATGGACGATACATTTCTGCATCAAAGCGGCACAAGCGGCAATACTCAAACAGACTACGGACAATCTATTGGCCTGGGAAACAAAGAATATATTTTAATAAATATTGATGAACAAATGAATGAGGAATAATGTCTATATTCACCGAAAAAGAGCGTAGAGAATTATTTCCAATTTTTAAAACATGTACTTATCTGAATACTGCATCGACAGGCGTTGTGCCAGAAACAGCAATAGCCGAGCAAAACCGTTTTATGGATTTTTATCGGGGAGCTACCCTTCAGACACAGCCTGAATCCTTTGAAAAAATAGTAACGATCAAAGAAAGAGTTGGAGAACTACTGGGAGCATCTCCTGAAGATATCGCTCTTGTGAACAATACATCATTCGGCATTAATATGGCTGGATGGGGAATAGATTTGAAATCAGGAGACAAGATTGTCATTCCTCCCGGTGAATTTCCTGCAAATGTGTATCCATGGAAAGGACAGGAAACAAGAGGTGCAGAAGTAGTAATCACAAAAAATGACGGGGAAGAATATCTTGATATTGAGGGAGTAAAGGTCATTGCTCCTTCCTGGATACGCTACTATGATGGTTACAGAATTGATCTCAAAGAATGCTCGAAAATTGCAAAAAAACGCAATGCACTTCTCTCAGTTGATGGCATTCAGGGAGCAGGTGTAATGTATCCAGATCTTGAGAAATCTGGAGTGGATACCTTCTCCGCAGGAGCGCAAAAATGGCTGCTCTCTCCCACTGGAACCGGAATTTTATATGTTCGAAAAAATATTCCTATCAGAAGTATTTTCCAGGGATGGCTCAATAGATTTTTAGAAACCCTCGATTTTACGAATGTTCAGCAATATGACATTCCTGAACCGGAAAATGCCTCTCGATTTGAAATCGGCAGCTATCCGTACCAGGCACTTTTTGCAATGCATGCATCCGTTTCTCTCCTTGCTGAAATCGGTATCAGGAATATTCAGAATCACGCGCTTGGATTAGCTCAGAATTTTACCGCTGAGTGTAAATCACTTGGATTGAAGATTGTAAGTGAAGGAGGAAAGAGGAGATCACCAATTGTTGCTGTGCATGTACCGGATGCAGCAAAAGTTCACCGTGAATTACAGGACAATAAAATACTCTGCTCATGCAGGGAAGGCAATCTTCGTTTTTCCTTTCATCTCTATAATAATGAAAATGATATCGAAAAAACAATTGATGTTATAAAAATCCTATTCAAATAAAAATGGAGTAATATGAAAGTTATCGCATTTAATGGTAGCCCTCATAAGGAGGGAAATACGTATTCACTGCTCAAAATCGCATGTCTGGAAATAGAAAATGAGGGAATTCATACAGAGATTGTTCACATCGGAGGTAAACCTATCCATGGATGCCTTGCTTGCATGAATTGCTTTGAGAATAAGAACAACAAATGTATCCAGACCAATGATGTGGTGAACGATTGCATTGCAAAAATGATTGAGGCTGATGGAATTTTAATTGGTTCACCAACTTATTTTTCCGATCTTACCCCGGAAGTAAAAGCGCTTATTGACAGGGCAGGATTCGTCGGATTTGCAAATGGTGGCTTATACAAAAGAAAACTCGGTGCTGCGGTAGTAGCAGTTCGTCGTGCTGGTGCCGTACATGTATTCGATTCGATCAATCATTTCTTTCTCATTTCCCAGATGATAATTCCGGGATCAAGTTACTGGAATGTGGGTGTTTCAGGAAAGGCAAAGGATATTTCTGGGGATGAAGAAGGTATTCGAACAATGCAGAATCTTGGCAAAAATATGGCATGGCTATTGAAGAAGATACAATGATACATTATACAGCAAAGACGTTTTGTGAAAGAGAATAACATGAAAGACTACAAAGAATTCAAAGAAATCGATTTTGATAAACCCTCATTTCTGTTCAAACTCAGTGATTCCCTCGTATATCTTTTCGGTGGAGCGGGTTTTTACAATAACTATTTAAATGCAATCCCTCTTAAGGGCAACGAGAATATTCTTGATTTTGGCAGCGGTGGTGGAGTTGCTTCTAAGATATTGGTAAAACGAATACCCGAAGGACATCTTACCTGCCTTGAACCTTCGAAATGCTGGATTACACGATTGAAAAGAAGGTTGAGAATGTATAAAAACGTTTCGTTCATTAACACGTACATTGAAAATTCAAATATTCCTGATGACTCGTTTGATATCATCCTCATCCACCATGTTCTGCATGATATCCATCCCCAAAAACGGCTTGAAGTACTTAAGCAACTCGCCCGTGTATTGAAAGATAACGGTACGATCTATATCAGGGAACCTATCAAGTTGTCCCATGGTATGCCTTACGAAGAAATTCGGGAATTATTCAAGGAAATTGACAAGAAAGAAGAGAACTTTTCAATTAAAAAAAATAAAGAGTATTCCGGTATTTATACCAGATAAATTCATAGGATTATTTACAATGAAAAAAAATCTTATCATCATCACAGCTATCGTACTTATAGCGTTAGCATTTTCTTTCTGCTCAAAATCAAGCGGTCCCACACCGGATTTTAAATATCTTGGAACCTGGACCGGTCAGAACAGCTATAGCTATCCTGTAGAAATACGTGTGGCAAATGTAAGCAATAAACAGAAGATAACCTACATAGAACTCATTGCAGCAGCAAAATGGGATAGCATTAATTTTATTAACTCCAGCACGAGTGGACTTACTGAAATCATTGATGACAGTTTTTCTTACACAGATACTGATTTATATACTATTACTATTGATGGGACTTTCCAGAGTGAGACATCATTGAACGGTACATTCAATGTCACATTTACAGATGATCCACCAATGTCTGGAACATATACCGTAACAAAACAATAATTCCAATGGCTGAAACAAGCAAAAACGGTCAAACAATCGACGTTAAACACCATCGCTGGCTAACCCTAAACAGAATCGCAGCTCTTACAGATGGGATCTTTGCTATTGTGATGACCCTCCTCGTTCTAACACTTGATCTCCCTCAGCAAGTGGAGATATTTAATCATGCGGAAATAAAAATGTTCCTTCATTCCCAATGGCATGTTCTGTATATTTATTTCCTGAGTTTCATGATCTTAGCAAGATTCTGGACTGCCCATCACTCACAGTTTTCTCACCTCAAAGCGACAAACCCAACACATTTGTGGTTAAATATCGTATTTCTCATGTTTGCTGCGCTGTTACCTTTTACCTCCGATCTTGCAGGAGAATTACCGGCATATTGGTTGAGTCAAATGCCTTTTCATTTGAATATGTTTCTCATCAGCATAACGTTTCTGATGAGCTGGTTGTACGCGTCAAATAATCGACGCTTGTTAAAAGATGATGTTACAGAAAACTTTATCAGATATATAACATCTATAACATGGGTAACTCCACTTGTTTCAATTTTTTGTATGCTTACCGCTTTTATTATTCCAACGTATTCTTCCGTTCCGTACCTGATAATTCCGATTTTACATAGGGTCTTACTAAATCATTATCAGGATTAGACAAAAAGATGCTCTGAAGGAGGTATACTAATGAAGCCACAGCTGTTTGCGCTTGTTACTGCGATTGCCTGGGGTGTTGGAGGATATTTCGAGAAAAAGGGTTTGCATCTTGGTAACCTTGCACCGCAAATGGGTATAACGATACGTACATTTGTTGCTCTTATAATACTGGGGATCGTCAGTATGCCTTATTGGAAGACTGTTCCTCAAGCCGGGACAAAGGCACTTGCGTATATGATCGTGGGCGGTGGTATTGTTGCTGGTTCGGTTGGTATGCTTTGTTTTTATCATGCGCTTAAAGGCGGCAATCTCGATCAGGTTATGCCTATTGCATTCACCTCACCTCTTTTTGGTGCTTTGATGGGTATTATCTTTGCGGGGGAACCGTTATCACTCAAAACAGGGATAGGTATCTTACTGACGATAAGCGGTATTGTTGTACTAACTATCTGATAAAATGAATAAAAGAAAAGCAAAAAAGATCATGATCTGTGTAATAGCTATCTCGCTTTTCTTTATAATATTATCTGTTATCTTCTCCTTGCATGCAATCTATACCGGGGTGAAAAATATCTGCATTCGGGCAAAGAGTGATTTCGGAGAGGATTGCATTATGTCACTTGCTCTTTTAGTCAGATCTGATAACTATTCTGAAAAAGATAAGATCCATGCAGTATGGGCCATGGGACAGATAGCTGACAGCGAAGCAATTCCCTATATTGAAGAATTTCAGGAGAAATATGATTGCATCGATCCGACTCAAAGATCAAAGATGTGCTACGAATTATACAAAGCAATCAAATGGTGCACCAGCGGCAACATTACAAGCTGGATGTATAAGAAAAGAGAAAATTGGTAGAGGTGATCCCGATGAAAAAAATATTATTTCTTCTAAGCTGCATACTTGTTCTTTCTTCCTTCCCCCACGAGCTGCACGCATGTTCTGTATTCCAGACAACCGATGAAGCAGGTAATGTCCGATGCGGCAGAAATTTTGATTGGAACAAGGATGGAGGAATGATCTGGTTCATACCTCCGGATGCTGGCAAACATGGATTTCTGATAATAGAGCAGGAAGGTTTTGAATACCCATATGAAGGCATGAATGACCAGGGTTTGTTTATTGCAATAGCAGCAGTTCCAAAAACGAAAGTGCCTTTCTCGATTCTTAAGCCAATCCGCGTGAGTTGCGAGATGGTCACCATTGTTCTTGAAAATGCAGCTAACGTGGAAGAAGCGATTCCATACTTTCATAAATTTTCAATTGCTATTGGAACTCAATACGGCTACCCGCTTATCCATTACATGATCGTTGATAAAGAAGGACATTCAGCAATTGTTGAACTTGTTGAGGACAAGATAGTCGTTACAAAGAATACTAAAAATTATCAAGCAATGACGAATTTCTATGTCAGTGCGCCTGAACTTGCTTTTAGTGAAAATGAAAAAAGATGGCGGTATGAAATACTCACCGAAACCCTCGCAAAAGAAAAATCTTCACAGCAGCTTGTCTGGCAGCTTCTTGAAGATGTCTCTCAAAATAGTACGATATGGTCAAACGTATACGATCTCAATAAACAACTCGTCTATATTTCCTATAAAGACGAGGAAGTTGTTGCGTTTAGTTTGAAAGATCAACTGTATACAGGAGCTCACGGTTTTGATCTCAGACATCTTACTAACTCGACTCCCATTCCATTGATTAAAGAACGGAACAACGTACTTATCAGACCGACCGGTGGTTTTGGTTTTATTGGAAATCAACAGTTTTTCCATGCAGGAGCAAGAATTCTTCTGCAGACTGGAGAAAGCCAAAGATACGGACTTGATGTCACCTATTTCGACCGAAAAGGAGATACGTTTTTTTCGTTGGGTATTGTGCTTGAACAAATACTATGGGGATGGTTCAATTCTTCGATCGGCACGATCGGATATTTTCATTATGGCGAAGACAATGAAAGTGTCGTCGGTATTACATCAAATCTTGGCTGGGAACCCGATAATCACATTCCTATTCACCCTTTTGTTACATGGAGAAATGATATCATCTTTGGTAAGAAGGTCGAAAATGTGAACTCAATCAGTGCCGGGGTTGATTTCTATTTTTAGATAAAAAAAAGGACTGATAAAAACAGTCCTTCTCTACTATATTACTTCAATTATTATTTACTCTTAACAGTACCCTCTTTATAAAATGGTGGCTTTATTATTGTGGCAGGATATAATGTGCCTCGTATATCAATATCAATCTGATTGCCTGATTTCATATAATCACGATGCACATATCCTGTTCCAATGCCCATACCAAGACTCGGCGACATCGTACCGCTTCTCACTTCCCCGATCTCATTTCCATCTTTAAAGATTTTATAATGAGGACGCGGGATGCCCTTACCATCCATCACAAAGGGCACGAGTTTTCTCTGGATCTTTTGCTGATTTACTATTTCAAGTGCTTGCTTTCCAATAAAGTCACCTTTATCAAACTTCACAACCCATCTCAATCCAGCTTCGAGAGGATTTGTGCCTTTGTCAATATCATTACCATACAAAGGATATTTCATTTCAAGGCGAAGTGTATCGCGCGCACCAAGTCCGATCGGTTCGATATCAAACTCTTTTCCAGCCTCTTCAACCTTTTTCCACATCTCCTCAGCTCGTGTAAGATCAGTGAAATAGATTTCAAAACCATCCTCGCCTGTATATCCTGTCCTTGATATAAGGGCTGGCATTCCATCTATTTGAGAATGAATGAAATGGTAGTATTCGAGGATTGAGAGATCATCTTTAATGAGCTTTTGTACGACCTGTTCTGCCTGAGGTCCTTGTACACCGATCAATGCTGTTTCGTCACTTACATTGACTATATCTACTCCATCGATCAGGTTGCTCTTGAGCCACTCGAAATCTTTATCAAGATTCGACGCATTCACAACAAGATAATAATAATCCTCATCTCTATATATAAGCAGATCGTCAACAATACCCCCATCAGGATAACACATATTGCTGTACTGAACCTGCCCGATCGCAAGCTCAGACACATCATTAATAGTCGTCATCTGTAAAAATTCCAGCGCATGAGATCCCTTAACAATAAATTCTCCCATATGGCTAAGATCAAACATGCCTACGGACGAACGTACTTTTTTATGTTCATGTACAATGCCGTTCTTGTATTGAATAGGCATTTCATAGCCGGCAAATGGTAAAATCTTCGCACCTTTCTCTTTATGAACTTTATAAAATGGTGTCTTCTTGACCATTATTACTCCTTAAAGTTTTACTAATTTATCGTAAGAAATATCATACTAAGATGGATTGTCAAATTTGTTGCTATCTACCATTACCTTTCATCACGAAACTGTTTATACTCTTCTTTCCTGATATAGAGTGAGATGTCGGCTTTCTTTACGAGTTCAGTTGCTTCCTGAACTTTATCGTACTCTGCAAAACCGAAGGTAATACCAACATTGACCAAATGGCTATGATCACCAAAATTCGTCTGAGCCACAGTATTTTCAATCTTATAAGCAATGGTTTGTGCACCCTCTTCATCAGTATCTGGTAAAACAAGGATGAATTCATCACCCCCCCATCGTCCCACGAAATCCTGCTTACGGATAAGCTCTTCCATTGTTTCGCTAAGCTGCATCAGAACCATATCACCAATATCATGTCCAAAGGTATCATTCACCTCTTTGAAATTATTCATATCCCCTATAATGATGGAAAAAGATGTCTTCGTTCGTTCGAACTGATGCTTAAGGTAGTTGATTTTATCGATTATAAATCGACGGTTATAAAGTTTTGTGAGGGAGTCTGTTTCAGCAAGATCTATAAGTTTTTTATTGAGTTCATCGAGTTTTTTATGAAGCCTTGTATGAAGATGATACCGATTCAAGAATACGACGACAAGAGCTATTACGAGGAGAGAGATGACGATCAGCATGTTGCGTTCATTTCTTGAGTTAGCTACTTCCGAATCTTTCAGTTTCTGTTCTCTCCTGAGAAGTTCAAGCTCCTTCTCTTTTTGAGATGCCTGGTATCGGAATTCAAGCTGCTCGATCCTGTAGTCAAATTCACTTATGATTATATCTTCATGCAGTTTTATATATTTTAGAAAATAGAATGATGCATCCTTATAATCTTCCCTGTTGGCATAGTATATTGCCATTGATTTGTATGCCTGGGATAGATCGAAATTATTGCTGTCTTTTTCCGCCTGTACAATCGCATTTTGAATACTTTCAAAATCCAAGGATTCGTCTGCATTTAAAAGTGAGATTGTCACAAAAAGAAGCACAACAATTAACACGAAAAAGTAAGATTTTTGCATTCTCACACCCTGTCCAATTTTATCATGTTTACTTCGGTGCTGGTCTTAAGAGGAATTCCGGCTACAAAAACAATAATATCTTTATGTTCGATGAAGCCTTTCTCATGGGCAAACTTTTTTACTTTTTGCAGTGTCATGTCCGTTTCTTCGAGATTCTGCATCAGATAACCATTCACGCCCCAGACAAGCTGGAGAAGATTCAAAGTTTGGATATGTTCTGTAAAAGCAAAGACAGGTGTATGTACCCTATACCTGGCAAGATGCCGTGCTGTTCTGCCTGTTTTGGTGACAGCAAAGATGGCCGATGCATTCGTTTCCTGTGCAATTGCACATGCAGCTTTTGACAGGTCGATCACAAATTGGTCAGTTCGGAAGGTTGAACTGAAAAGATCGGTGCTTGGCACACAGTCCTGCTCAGAACGGGTGATGATCTTCTTCATCATACGAACAGCTTCTTCTGGATGAGCACCGATTGAAGTTTCAGCGCTCAGCATAACAGCATCTGTTCCATCAAAAACAGCATTAGCTACATCGCTAGCTTCAGCTCGTGTCGGAAGAGAATTCTCCACCATGGATTCAAGCATTTGTGTTGCAGTAACAACCGGAGTACTTGCTTTAAGGCACTTTTCAATGATCTTCTTTTGAAGAACCGGCACTTCTTCGGTCGGCAACTCCACACCGAGATCCCCTCGTGCGATCATAACAATATCAGAATGAGCAATGATCTGGTCTATATCTTCGATAGCTTCGGATTTCTCGATCTTTGCAATAATTGGTTTCTGTGAATTCTTCTGCTTAAGAATAGTCCTGAGCTGCTCGATGTCTTTATGCGAGCGCACAAAAGAAAGGGCAAGGAGATCAATATTCTGTTTACAGGCAAAATCTATATCTTTCAGGTCTTTATCTGTAATCGTCGGTGAACTGATTGACACACCCGGAAGGTTAATCCCTTTTCGTGACCGTACCACACCACCATTATCAACAATACAGTGGACTTCATTACCCTTTACAGAAGAGACAGTAAGAGAAATATATCCGTCATCGATGAGGATGGCATCTCCTTTTTTAACATCATGGGGTAGATTTTTATACGTTGTACCGATCTTGGTTGGAGTACCCGGCACATCTTCAGTTGTTATGATCAAAGTATCATGAGGATTCACATAGAATTCCTTCTCAACTAAACCGATACGCAACTTTGGACCGCCAAGGTCTGCAATGATTGGAATCGTTAAACCGCACTTTGCCGATGCAGCACGAATATTTTTGATGTATTGCAGATGTTGGTCATGCGTACCATGTGAGAAATTCAAACGAGCTGCATTCATACCGGCTCGAATCAATAATTCGATTTTTTCAATACTTGCCGTAGCAGGACCGATCGTACAGATAATCTTTGTCCTGGTCGTTAGCACTTTACTCATTAACTGCATCCTCAAAGTTCACGACACGGTTTTTCCCGAGATGTTTCCCATCATATAATGCCTGGTCTGCTTTTTTGATGAGATCATTCACTCCCATATCATACTTGTATTCTGCAACACCAATGGTCAGGGATGCATTCAACGTGTGTTGATTGAAATAAAAATTTCTTGTATCTACCTTTGTCCTGATCTTCTCCCCAAGTATTATGCCGCCTTTGGTTGGTGTATCCGGTAGTACAAGGATAAGTTCATCACCTCCCCAGCGACCTAGGAAATCCTGTTTTCTGATATTGTCTTTAATAAGCTGCCCTAAAGAAATCAATATATGATCACCGGCATCATGTCCGAAGGTGTCATTGATTGTTTTAAAATCATCGATATCTGCAATAATAACGGTAAAGGGACGTTTGTTTCGTTCATATACGATCTTAAGATACTCTATTTTTTCTACGATAGCACGACGATTATTAAGTGTGGTTAGGGCATCTGTTTTAGATAGCACATCGAGTTTTTTATTGTACTTCTGAAGTTCTAGGTTCGCTTGATACTTTTCTTTGTTGCGTTTTTTAATCACAAAAATAAGAACTAAAACGATCCCGCATATGAGGATCAAGAATAGACTTAAAATCTTATTTCTGCTAATCGCGACCTGCTTCAGTTGCTGATCTCTTTTGAGGAGACTCAATTCCCTTTCCTTCTTCTCAATACCGTATCTATTTAACAGATCCTGAATCCTTGCTTCGATGTCACGTGAGTGAACTCTATCCCACAACTCTGTATACTGCGACATATATCTGTATGAATTTTGATATGATCCTGTTAGATAGTCGATATCGAACAGTGCATGATATGAGTCCAGTTCACCATACTGATCACCCGACGAACGAGCAAGTTCGAGGGCATCGGTATAATATGTTCTCGAAGTAGAGAATTCATTCTTCTTGAGAAAATCATGACCAATATGTATAAGCGATTGTATCTGCCCTGACATATAATGAGCATTAACGGCAAGACAACATGATTCATCATGACATTTCAGAGCTTTATCAATATCACCTTTTTTTAGATATAATGCACCGATACAATTGATTGTTGAAACAAGTCTTTCCTGGCTGTTAAGTTCCTCTTCCACGTCCTGGGCTCTCATATAGTATTTGAGTGCTTCGTCAATATTTCCCAGATCTTCATGAATCTTCGCAACATTGCAGAGCACATAATCAAGCTCCATCTTCGTGCCGATCATTTCGAGGAATCCAAGACTACGCTGATGAAAGTTGAGTGCTTTCTTCTCCTCTCCGATCTCATCATACAGCACACCAAGATTACCAAGGGCTTCTGCAGTTTCTTTTCCGCTGTTCATTTCCCTGAGTAATTCGAGAACCTGTTTATGATGATCAAGGGACTTCTGATAATTGCCGAGGTAATAATATACATTTCCAAGATTGTAAATGATCCATGTGGAATATCTGGTATCATGAATCTGCTGCGCACTTTCTTTTGCACGTACGTAGAAATCGATGGCATGAGCATAGTCGCCATCAAGCTCCATGATGATTCCCAAGTTATTCAACAAACGTGTTCTATCTCCCTCAAAATCGTAATCCTGCACGAATTCCAACCCCATTTCATAATACTTTAATGCCTCTTCCGGTTGGTCGAGATACAGGAAACAGTTCCCGATTACATTATATAATTTTCCTTTTAACTCCCGGTCGTCATCATTATTTTCCAGAACCTGCAAAAAATAGTCGATCGCTCTTTCGTAATTTTTCTGAAGGTACTGGATAAGCGCTTTGTTGTAAAGGATCAGTGCATTGATATCCTTTGATTTCACGATCTTTGGAGCTTCGAGTACCTTTCGGGCATAGCCGAGGTTCTGTGTGGCAGTAAATCCAATACGCTCGCCTGAAATAAGATCATATATTTTAAAACGCACCTCAGTTGGCTGGTATATCCACTCGTCGTTTTGATTAAGATCTCCTTGCGCAAATAAAGATACACAAGCAATGAGCAGGAAAAGCGTAATAACTACAAACCTGTAGAAAGGAACATCAACCTGCTTTTTTTTCATATGATCTTCATCAATCAGTATAGATGTAAACGCCACCGTCATTGTCTTTTGTGTGGATTGTTGTATAGAAACTCTCATCCATTATTTCATCAAAGGTAATCGAATCAAGGTACCTGGCAATAATACGAACAGAATCATCATCAGATATCTTGATCTTTACATAATTATAAACGTACCCATCGCCAATTGGATTTTCAATTAATTTACTCGAAGAGAAGACCACATATGCGTTTTTGTTCCCGAAAATGCCAGCCGGGAAATATTCATACACATCAATGCTCATCCCGCCGATTGCATTGGGAGAATATGTTTTTTCTTCATTATTGCTGATCAGCGTACAATCACCGTAATGGATAACCACACGCGCCTCTCCACCGGTGTTCAAAAGGGACATCAGTTCTGTGAACGATCCAACTTCACAAGATTCTGCATGAAGGCAAAATACGAGAGGAATGAGTAACAGCAACAATAGAATAAACCGTTTTATCATGTCATGGCTCCGCACATAGTAGTATGGATATGAGAAAATTTGCCGGAAATTTGTCAATTTTTATGGAGTTAGAAAGTATTTGGGTTTAACATGTTAAATCCCTACTTCCATTTAACCACCTTGCCAACATGTTCATCATCTTCTATAAGATTTGCAAGGATGGGAGATGTGCTCCAATAATTGGCATCCCCGTTATAAGCAAGCTGAGGCCAAACATCCATGACAGTTCTATCGGGTCTCAATACATAGAGGTTATGATCGTGTGCTGCGCATATGATCTCAGGAATTTCATCATTATCTACATCACTAACTGCAGCAGAAAATGCAACAATTTTTCTGTTAAATTTTATTGTTCTCAGTAGAGTTCCGTTCGAACTGGACTTCATCCCCCAACTGGCTGATGCAGTTAAGAACAAATAATACAAACAGTATCCCAATGTTATTTTATTTTTCATCATTCTGAACTCTATTCTCATTTCGGGATTATGAAGTCTAGCCACAAAAAAGGCAATGAAACCAATCATTGCACTGTTTTTGTTTATACTTTTGCTTTTATTTCTTCTTCGATGTGTATAACGTACTAAAGGGAGTCACAAATCCAATCGTGAATGACAACATAAAACTGATACTCCACATGAATCTTCCATGACCATGTATGATCAAATTATAAAGAAATATTACAACTGTGCTAGAAATGAATGCAACCACAAAGGTTATGATAAACTGAATAACGAATTCTTTAAATTACATGTCACTCCTTGCTAATGCTTTACAGTATGTTTACTGCTTTCTTGGCGTTGAACATCCCAATCGTATCCGCAGTTTTGGCATTTTCTGTGATCGAGATAACTCTCGGTCGTTGTGATCTCTTCATCCCAATGTCGATCATAATGTTTGGTCGTTACATTTCCGGAAGTGGTTGAGCCTTTATACACATCCCGTGCCTTCCATGCTCTTGATTTGTCGGTACCGGTATGTGTGGATCCTTTATCCTCTGCACTCCACATGGTATGACAATTTGGGCACCGATTATAGTTGATCGTGCTATTGTTACGTTTTACATAAATGAACCATGGAATGAGAGTGAATATCGCAATGACGAGAAATTGATCAAGAATAACATATAGTGTCAACACAAGGAAGAAGAAATACATAAACGCAGTAAGAAGGATGAAGTTAATGAATTTGACCAATCCATTTCCCATCGGCTTTATAGCAATGATAAGTCGCCTGAAAGGCCAGGAAATAAGCTGTGGAATCGAGAAGAAAATGAAAATTCCAATAATCGATACAATAAAGCCAAGCACTTTTGTGAAGAAATTTTTCTTCCGGAATTTCGACCACCAATTTTCACCAGATTTCTCATAATAACTCTTCTTACTGTTCGAGATCCAGTTGAAATTGATATTGCGTATTAAGCCGGCAAGTGGTAACTTTTCAGCAATAGATTTTTTTGCTTTTCCAAGCAAAACTATCTCCTTGGCTTGGTCATTATCATAAACCACTTTAATGCCGTTATGACGCATTTTTTGTTGTACTGCTATCACATATTCAAAATAGAGTTCAGAGGATGTTTGATCATTATTTGTGTATACAAACGCACTTGCAGGACCAAGATAGTCCAGCGTCTGCTCCTTTGTATTGTTGATCAAATTATCTTGCAATTTGTCTATAGCAAAAATTCTGTGAAATTGTTGATCTACCTCAGGTAAGCTTTTGAAGTAGGGGGAACGCATGTAATGACGAATCACAGAGCCGGTCCTTCCATCTTCGAGTCTGACGGTATATACTCCACCATTCTGAATAGTGGCTATTCGATATGCCCTTGTACCAGGGGGGAGCAGTTCATAATTTCCCTGTCCATATTCTGCGTTCGGATAGAATTTAATTGAATCTGGTCGTTCATTTACTACCCAATGTGCTTCTTCAAGATCATCGGCTACAATAAGTCCGTATTCTCCAGAAGGCAACTCTACTTTAAAACTGAATGCTTGGTTAGCAAAAGGAATAACTTTAGTGCCAGCCCACACCTGCTTGAGTTCAATGGATGGTTCACCCTTTGATTGATACGTATCCCAGCAAAGCCATGTGTTGTTTTTCACCGTCCAGGTTTCTCTTTCCTTTGTCTCTTCCTGAGCAAGTATTATCGACGAGGCAAGTAGGAAAATTAACAAAAAACTCATACCCTTTTTCAACATAGAATTCTCCTTTCGTTTAAAATGTTTTAAAATTGAGAAATTTACAAACAAACGATTTTTCCTTATCTCATCTCTAAATAGAGTCAAGTTTTATAAATAATTAT
>JAFGDR010000012.1 GCA_016932035.1 Candidatus Cloacimonadota bacterium | reverse complement strand
TTTGAATAGTCAAGACCGTTAGTTAAATTTATAGAGTTATTACGGTTGTTTTGTGAAGATTTTAATGCTACACTGATATCACATATATCTAGTTTGAATAGGAACACACTGAACCATTATATTGATAGTATCAGTGAAAGAATAGTAGAGATTTGTGAGCTAGACTCTCAATTTAAAGGGGAAGTTGAAATTGATGAGAGTTATTTCGGCCCTAGGCATCAAAAGGGTAAAAGAGGAAGAGGAGTCTCAGGTAAAACAATAGTATTTGACATATAAAAAAAATTGAAAAGTATACACGGAGATAGTACCAGATGTTAGCAGAAAGACGCTCCTGGCAATTATTAACGGTAAGATTAAGAAGGAAAGTATTATTTATTCAGATAAATGGAGAGGATATAACGTTTTAGTTGATCTTGTTTATAAAAAGCATTATAGACTTGACCATGGAAAGCATGAATATGTTAATGGGAAAAGTCATATTAATGGTATAAAGGGTTTCTGGGGCTGTGCAAAATCAAGATTGGCTAAATTTAAAGGTGTGAAAAAAGAATACTTACTTTTACATATAAAAGAATGTGAATTTAGATTTTATTTTCGTAATGAAGATTTATATAAAATGATATTAACATATTCTTAAAGAAAAACCTCTAAACTAGTCAAGACCCTTAAAGAAATATCATAATGTTTAGTTTACTCTTAGCCATTGTTCCTTCCTTATGGTTTTATAAAATTGTCGTTATACACTAATCCTAATGAATCTGTTTTTGTTATAATAAACAAATTGCCCACATGTGCAGGAAACATGAAGCCATTATCTTCAGTAAGACATAATTTCCTTTCATTACCGCCGCATATTTGATCTCTAACCCATACAATTTCAAGGTCCTTATCAATTTTTATTAACTGAGGTCCACCACAGATAAATGAGCCATCCTCTAATGCAACAACATTAGAATTACCCAATGCATAGTTCCCACCTTCAAGCTTGAAATTTACTGTTGTGCCATTCTCATCCAATAACCAGAAAAGTCCCATTTTTGTGTTACCCAAATAGGCGTCGCCAACTGCTAATATTTTATTATCATTCGTTTCTGTCATTGTAATGCATCTGTCTTTATCAGTAAATTCATCATATGTTCTTGACCAGAGGAGATTGCCCATTGGATCGAGTTTCATTATATAAGCATTTCTATTACCATCACCATATAGATCAACAAAACCACCTAAGACAAGATTTCTATCAGAAGTTTCTATTGATGTAAGTAAATTCACTTTTGTAGATTCATTAAATGAAAATGTTTTACTCCAAATTACCTCTGCCGATTCACTGAGTTTTTTTACAACTAACTCACTGAAATCAATTGATTTTCCTCCAAGTAGTATACAGCGATCGCTGGTACTTTTCATTGTATATGGACAGAAGTCGATATGAGGTTTTATCCACTCAAAAGTTCCTCTTGAATCTCGTTTAAGAAGATACCTGTTTTCTGTAAATCTTTCCCAGCCAGAGCATAAAAATCCTTCGTCACTCGTCATTGCAAAAGTCAATGTTCCTGTATCAAGATAGTCTTGAACTGTCCAAATAGTATTACCATTTTGATCGATCTTCATCATAAAACCCCAGCTACTTAATGTACTCTGATCTACAAATTCATAGAATCCCCCAAGCACATATCCGTCATAACATTTGATTAGTTTTCTCACACTATATGTTTCGTACTTGGAATTCCAAACATCAAAAGGATCATATTCTTTTACCCATGTATCCTGTGCGAAAAATTGAGATGGAAATATAATTATACAGAGGAGTAAAATTATGAAAGGCTTGACCCTCAAAAGAATCAATGTACCAGATCTCTTAGCTTCTTTCAAAGAATCCCCTTTAGAATTTTTTAAAATTTAATCCAAATCATGACTAAGTTAAAATATGAAGGTAGGATGGATTTTATGTGTCAAGTTTTTTCTCAATTACCCGGAGTGTGAAAAATTGGTGGAGAAGAAGGGACTCGAACCCTCGACCGCAGCATTGCGAACGCTGTGCTCTCCCAGCTGAGCTACTTCCCCACATGTTATTGTGCTGTATTTCTTATATGTACCTTTCAATGTCAACAAACTGATCAAATAGAGCTATTCCTTGAGTTTATTTATCAGTTCTTCCTTTGTTTCCCATAGTTTATTCGAAAGCGATACATGATAGTAATGCGGATTCACAAATCGTTTTACACCAGGGTCGAGACGCTCGATATCTTTTTTTCTCGTCTCCCGTATTTCTTCTAAGGAAGGCGTATCGTAAACAAGTTTTCCATTTTTCAAAATATCTATTTGCAGTTCTTCAATATTGGAAATGTCTTTCTTAAGCAGCGTTCTGTGCTTTGTATGTTCCACAGGATGACGGATTGTGATTTTATCTCGATGAGGGATATCTTCATCATAAAGGGCTATAAGGTCGGCAGTTGCCTTATTGCGCGTGTCATAGATGCGCCAGATCTTTTTATGTCCGGGATTGAGTATTTTTTCTTTGGCACCTGAGATTTTCATCGCAGGGAAAAACTCACCTTCTCGTTCAATTGCCACAAGTTTATAAACTCCGTCGAGTGCTGAGTACCCTTCTGAAGTGATCAGCCCGGTTCCCACGCCATAGACCAGACGATTGATCAGATTATCCGAATCAACACCATTCTGGGCGGCTTCTTCTTTGATTTGAGTGACGATTTGCCATATAACGAGTTCGTCTAACGCATTCGAGAGAACAATTGCTGTATCTGAAAATCCCGCCTTATTGAGCATTTTCGCTGAATGGATTGCTAGATAAGCTAGGTCGCCGGAATCTAATCTAATGCCGACCGGTTCATGTCCCTTATTTCGAAGTTCCTCAAATACCTTTATTGCATTTGGTAGTCCACTTTCAAGCGTATTGATCGTGTCCACAAGAAGTAAACAGTCATCAGGATAGACATCTGCGTACGCCCGAAATGCATCGAGTTCGGTCATGCCAAGAGCCATGTAGGCCTGTACCATGCAATGTGCATGCGTCCCCCGTGGAGGACTCCCAAGGGAATATGATATACCTGCATTTGATGAAAAATCTGCTCCACCAATAAGTGCAGCACGAGTTCCTGCGAGTGAACCGAGACCTTGTGCCCGTCTCAATCCGAACTCAAGAAGCGGTCTTCCTTTTCCTGCAACGTTGATCCGGGCAGCTTTTGTTGCAACTAAGGTTTGATAGTTTAGAAAATTTAACAGGGGTGATTCAAGGATTTGCGCAACAGCAAAGGAACCCTCGACCGTTGTAAGGGGGACATTGGGATGCACAACTCTGCCTTCTGGTACTGCCCGAAGAGAGATACTGTCGAAATTGCCATACTCAAGAAGATATTGTAAAAATGCTTCATTAAAAAGAAGTTTTCCGCTTTTTCTCGCTTTGTGTTTGCGCAGGTATTGAATATCCTTTTCACGAAAACGGGCATCCTTCATCCAATCGAGAAGCCATTCCAGCCCAGCGTTTATGCAAAAACCAGCTTCATGTTTTCCGTAATTGGGATTCTTCCTATAAAAATGGTCGAATTGCACCTTTTTATCATGCAAACCATGTCTGAAATACATCTGCGCCATCGTAATCTGGTACATGTCGGTAAACAGGATACCTTCTGCGATGCGTCGTTGAGCTCTGTTCATATATTCTCCAGAAACTTATCAAATTTTTAGCAGTGCTAATATAACAACCACAACTACAGCTGCTGCAATATAGATCAACCTTGTTTTTCTGACTCGATTCCAAGCCTTTTCATTAAAATAGTATTTATCCCCGGAACATTTCACCATAATTGCTTTTGAGACCATTGCACGGAATATGTGCGATTCGGAAAGCCCGAGTTCAGCTAGGGACTTTGCTTTATCAATCGATGTGCAATCCTGGGACAAGAAGCAGGAAATTATTCTTTTCTGCTTTATAATAGGTAATGTTGGGGTTATTGTATTCATGAATACTATCCTTATTTATAGAGCTCTAAGAATTTCTTGAACTCTTCTTCATTCAATATCGATACTTTGTGCTGCCGAGCCTTATTCAGTTTTGATCCCGGATTTTCACCTACAACTACATAATTCGTATCCTTACTCACACTCGATGTTGCATGAGCACCGAGATCTTCAACAAGTTTCTGTGCTTCACTTCGAGTCCAATTATGAAGCGTACCGGTAAAGACGAATGTAAGTCCCTCAAGTGGAAGTGCGTGCTCCCCTGTTTTATAGACTGGATTCTGGAGAGTTAGACCTGCATCCTTGAGACGTTCGATCTGCAAAAGATTTTGATCTTGTGAAAAGAAAGCGATAATGCTGTCTGCAACTTCCGGTCCGATCTCGAAGATTGAAAGAAGCTGATCTCGGGTTGCATTCCTAATGTCTGAAAGTGTTTTGAAGTTTTGAGCAAGCACCCGTGCCAGATGATCTCCAACGTTTGGTATGCCAAGCGCAAAGATAAATTTCGACAGTGTCTGCGTCTTGCTTTTTTCGATCTCGTCGATAAGGTTTTGAGCTGATTTGTCCGCGAATCCATCGAGATTGATAATATCATCTTTTGAGAGATAATAAATTGATGATATGCTGTTTATAACTTGTGCATCAAGGAGTTGTTGCACTTTTTTATCACCTAAGCCCTGAATGTTCATTGCCGATTTTTGCGTGAAATGGATGATTCGTTCCCTGATTTGTGCAGGACAAATGATGTTCGTACATCTAGCTGTTTTTTTATCTTCACTCATGAACACCGAGCTTCCGCAAACAGGACATCGATCAGGCATAACAAAAATATTTTCATTGCCTGTTCTGTCTTCTTTGATCGGTTTAACAACATACGGGATAACATCACCAGCTCGTTCAACGAGAACTGTATCACCGATCCGGATGTCTTTTCGCTCGATCTCACTTTGATTATGCAATGATGCTCTGCTGACCTCTACACCACTGATTCGTACTGGTTTAAGAATTGCAACTGGTGTGAGTTTGCCAGTTCTTCCTACTTGAACGATGATATCTATTAATTTCGTTGTAGCTTGCCGTGGTTTGAATTTATATGCTACAGCCCAACGAGGGTCGCGTTCTCTATAGCCAAGTTTATCCCTTTCAGAGAGTGAATCTACCTTGAATACCACACCATCGATCTCATAGGGAAGATTATCTCGTTTCTCGGTCATTTCAGCATAATATTTCAAGGCTTGATTGATGCTTCTGCATTGACGGGATTCAGCTAAGTTAACTTTCAACCCCCATGCCTTAAATGCAAGAAGTTCTTCCCAATGTGTAGAGAATGTACATCCGTCACAGTCGAGGATTTCATACAGGAAAACATGGAGTGGTCTTTGAGCTGTTATGCGGGGATCGAGTTGACGCAATGAACCTGCTGCTGCATTTCTTGGATTGGCAAAAGGATCTTCTCCATCTTTTTCACGTCTTGTATTGAGTGCATTGAATTCATCCAGGCGCATATAGACCTCACCCCGTATAGCGATCATTCGGGGGATTGGAATTTCATCATGTCGAAGTTGAAGCGGGATTTCCTTTATTGTCTTAATGTTTGCGAGAATATCCTCTCCTGTATAACCGTCACCTCGTGTTGCAGCAGTTGTGAGGAGCCCTTTTTCATAAATAAGTTCTACGGAGAGTCCGTCGTATTTTGGTTCTGCAACATATTCCACTGAAAGTTCATTAAGAATTTTTTTACAGCTATCATCAAAATTCAAAACTTCCTCATCATTGTAAACTGCCTTTAAGCTGAGCATCGGTTTAGGATGAGTGACAGTTCCAAGTTCTTCATTAACTTGCCCACCAACCCTTTGTGTTGGCGAACTCGGAATAATCAGATCGGGGTATTTGTTTTCCAATGTCTCAAGCTGCTGCATGAGCTCATCATATTCTGCATCAGAAATAATTGGATCATCGAGAGCATAATACCGGTATTCATGATACCAGAGTGCTTTGCGGAGCTTTTCTATCGCTTCCTCAGCAGCGCTTGAAGAACCGATTTTCTGTATGTCGATTATGGGTTTGATGAAGTTCTTATCTGGCATTTTATTCGAGATAAATCCTTTCAAAATTTATAAATATGAGCCGTCATTTAACATCTTGAGGATGGGAAAAAAACTGTCAAAATAAATAAAAACAGGGAGTGCATTGACTCCCTGTAAAAATCAATTGAAGTTATATTATTTGAGTAACAGGCATTTATTCAGACCTACTATCTGATCATCATGCATGATTTGATAGAAGTAAATACCGGGCGCTAAATATTCATTATCAGAATTCATTCCGTTCCATGTAACTGATTTCTGACCGGACTGAACAGGTATGTTTGTAACTAACTCTCCTTTTAGATTATAGATATTTACTTCTGTTGGTTTAGCTGATAATTTTGAAAACGAGATCGTTGTCGAATAAGAAAAGGGATTCGGATAATTCGAAACAAGTGAATGAACCTGAATTTCATTATCTATAGATACAGAATTCTGGTTATAAAATACCATAATTGAAGGATTACCGGAATTGCCCAAAACAAGGTCAGGACTGCCATTTCCGTTGATGTCACCAAAAGCGATCGCTGTTCCAACGCTACTGCAGTCGTATGACCAGGAGGGAACATCTTGAAGAGCACCATTATCATTCATATAAATATTCACGACACCATTAGAAAAATGTATTTCAGCAAGGTCCTGGTCTCCGTCATTGTCAACATCACAGAATCTCAGATCCTGCTGTCCGAAATAAGTATAAGTTGAAATCCATGTAAGCGATAGTGTGCCGGCATTATTGCTGAAAAGCTCGGTCGGATCATGTCCAAGAGCAAGATCCTGCCACCCGTTATCATCAACATCAGCCCAACCAACACCTTTATCTGTGTCGGTGTCTCCTGTTGTCCACATTGGACCTGTTGCAAGAGTACCGCTGTTGTTTTTGTACACGCCGCTTTCAAAATTAGCCCACTTAGAAACAGCAATATCTTCCCATCCATCATGATCCATATCTGCTGCGGCAAGGAAATTCTGGATCGATGTTTCAGAAGACTGCCAAGAAGGAACTGTGTTCAATGTCCCGCTGTTATTCATGAACATATACATCGGACGGTAGGGATCACTAGGACTGTTGCCCTGATTTGCTGTTATCACATCGATGTCGTTGTCATGATCGATGTCTATCGGAAGAGCATAGTTGTTCCAAGCACTACCGCTTTCATTCGAATACCAGCCAGGAGTTGTGCTTGGTCCTGTCAACGAACCAAAATAGATTACGGAAGGGTCCATGCTGTATCCGCCATTTGCTGCAAAAATATCGACGAAGCCGTCTCCATTGATGTCAGCAACCTGAACATCACCCGTTGACACTTCATCATCGGACGTCCATGACGGAGTAGCTTCTAGAGATGAACCTGTATTCAGGTAAATGAAATTATGCCAGTCGTCATACGGTGGGTAACTGTCTGAATGATAGCATCCTACAACGACATCATTATAACCGTCATTATTCATGTCATAAACCTGCAGTCCGCCTACCTGAACACGCATGCTGTTCTGCCAATCCGGTGTTAGGTTGTAGGGAATGTCCCTTGTGGAAAAACTGTTGTTATGGGTATTTGATTGAGACGAATAGGTGTGAGAAAGCTGACCGTCTTCAGATACATCATAATGCCTGATTTTTTCTGCTGTTCCCTCAGCATTACAAATTGAACCGAGAAAAATCCCCATTACAAGAAGTATGAAAAGTTTTTTCATGTGAACCTCCATTTTGCTTTTCAATTATCAAATATTTATTAATTACTTATTATTGTTTCATGAAAAACCGTCAACACATTTTATCACAAATCATGGTGAAATTCTGTAAAGTTTTTGCGATCTTCGTCTCGAGAAGTGTTTCAGCATCGCCTATTGCTGCTTCATAGTTTTCATCATATGGAATAGTACCGAGATAGCAACCTTCGAAGCATTGTTTGGCGTAAGGCATTGCCGGATAGGTCATATTTTCTATAAGGCCGAGGATTGGGATATCTAATTCTTTCAACAGATTAATTGAGTTTCTCACCACCTTTGTTGTGATCTTTGATGGTGTTGTAACCATGCAGAACTCAATATTTTTAATCAAACGAATAATATCCAGGGTTGTATCATTTATTCCAGGCGGCATATCGATAATGAGATAGTCGAGTTCGTCCCAACGTGTAATTGCAAGGAGTTCAAGGATTGCGTTTGTAATATCATGACCTCTCATTGGTGTGCCTTTATCTTGTGTAAAATTTGCAATCGTAATATATGATATTCCATGATATTTTGGTGGGATAATGCCTTGATCTTCATCGGGAAAGCTGAAATCGTGAATACCTAATATCGTATGTGTCGACGCTCCTGTGAAGTCAAGATCGAGAAGACCTACTTTTTGATTTGCTTCAGCAAGGATAAGCGCAAGCAATGATGCAATCGTGCTTTTGCCGATGCCACCTTTACCGCCAGCCACAGCTATGATGCGTCCTATTTTTCCAAGACGATTTTCAACAACATTAATTCTTGGATCCATTACCTTTCTCCTTCAATCGAATCTACCCATATACCCCGACCTTTAACAATTTCAAAATCAGGACTCTTGCATTGCGGACATTTGAGAAATACATGTGCAGTTTCTGGTATAAAATGAATAGATTCTGTTTCATCATCATCGAGTTCTTTTTTTACATCTTCAAAAAGCCATTCGTGAGAACAGTTCAGGCACTTGAAACCTGCCGGTTCAATTTCAAGCTTGCAAACGACATCTTCAAACAGATCTGGTGCTTCTTTCAGAACTTCATGCAATGCCGTATCAAATATTTCACGGGAGATTGTTTGCAATTCACCAATTTTAACAACGATCTCTGTAACTTTTATTAGATTTTCTTCTTTTGCAACCTTTTTTGCAGTTGTGATCACCGCATCTGCCAGTGCCCATTCATGCATATATACTCCTAAAATTCAATTTTTTGTCTTTTTATAAAAAGTAATTACAAATCATAATAACGCGCGATTTCCCAAGGATGAGGTATTTTTCTCATTTCATCAAGATCCTTGCGTTTTACGCGTATCCATTTATGAAGCAGGTCTTCAGGGAAAACATCTTTGAAGGTGAGATACTCATTGTCATGCTTAAGACTATGCAATGCGAACTCAAGCGTATCCGGGAATGAAGGAATTTTTTTCAATTCCTTTGAAGATAGCTCGTACAAATTAGTTTCCAGTGGACCAAATCCTTTCTCAATAGGGTCAATTTGATTTCTTACACCGTCGATACCAGCCATGATCAGTGCAGCAAAAGCAAGATAGGGATTACATGTTGCATCAGTCGGACGGAACTCAAATCTTCGCTCTTCAGGATCTTTTATATATGCGGGTATCCTGATCGCAGCTGATCGGTTGCCCTCGGCAAAAACTGCTTTCGATGGAGCTTCAAGTCCGGCGATCAAACGGCGATACGAATTGGAGGTTGGATTGGATAGTGCAGACAACGAAGCAGAATGGTGAAGAATTCCACCAATGAAATAGAGTGCGTTTTTACTCAATTTATACAGCCCCTTTTCGTCATTGAAAATATTCTTTCCGTTCTTTTTCAAAAACATGTGAATATGCATGCCATTTCCCGCTTCGCCCGGGATGACTTTTGGTAGGAATGAGATAACTTTGCCATGTTTTTTTGCAATTCTGTGGCTTATATTTTTAGCGAGAACTGTTGCATCCGTAGCTTTTTCGACAGGCCCAAATTTGAATTCGATCTCTGCCTGTGATGTGCCGACTTCATGGTGATGATATTTGACACCAATTCCCAACTCTTGCAGTGCAAGAACGATCTTATTTCGTATCATGAAATAATGGTCATTAGGTTCAGAACGGTGATATCCTCGATTTGGTGCAAGACGGTAAATTTCCTCTCCGGATCGAGGACTCGCCATTTCACTGCTTTCTAACCTGTAAGATACTTCACGGTTACTCATGATACTGAAAAGTTCGTCGATTATATTGAATTCCAACTCTATGAGCACCTGAACTTCATCAGCGATTCCAACATCTTTAAGTGCATTAAGCGCTTTTTGTACAATATGGCGCAGATCCTGGGAAAAACTTTCTCCTGTATGCGCATCGTAGACATCACAGAAAAAATATAATATCCTGGATTCCGGCTCAACAGGATCGGTAAATGCGCAATTGAGATCGGGCTTGAATATCATGTCAGAACTTTCAACATTAGCAAAACCAAAATTTGAAGCGTCGAAACCGATACCGTTTTGAACGAGACTTTCTGAGAAATTTCCAGCAGGAATAGTGACATTTCTTAACCGACCTTCGATGTCAGGTACGTAAAATGATACGAAATTCAGCGCATTATTTTTTATAAAATCGATTACTTCTTTGCAATCTCTGAACGAAAGCATACAGCCTCCATAAATCATATTTGGAAAGCAAAAATTTCCCCTCCATATTATCTGTCAAATAAAAAGTTTGTCTTTATTGCAATATGGGATTATTTAGAAGTCCTTTTCCTTGGCTACTTTTTTATTCTCAATAATATTCAACTCACCGAAGACAACATCAGCATTGACCGAAATACATTCTTCACCTTTCACATAAGCTGGTGACACATATGAATTATTTCCGATCGCTGCTACATTTCCTTCGGGTAAATGAGCACTTGCAAATACAGATGAAACCTTTACGATTATTGGAATAATTGGATCAATGAACACATCTCCCTTTCCAAATATTACATTTATTTCATACGATAGCTTCTTATCATCCAGATCCACATCGGTTAGATCGATTGAACCTCGACCAAATAGAATATTGTATTCCTCGTTCTTGTTTGAACTTTTCATATCACTTGAAGAAAATACAACTGTATTTTTGGATGACTTTATTCCAAATGAGCCAAAAAGAATTTTCAATCCGAGATAAATAAATATAAGGGCGATGATGATCGAGAAGACGGGTATTTTAATATTAAAGATTGCATTGAGAATGATACTTAAACCAAAAAGAATAATTACTGCTCCCCAGAAAAAGCTCGTAAATATGAATCCCATTTTCACAGAACCTCCGTGTTATTTAATGTTATATTATTTTCCTTGATTATCTTCTGACGAATAATTTTTCTGTCCAGCCCTGATCGCTACACCCGGCTTATCCTCATACGCATAATCGAGCACTGTAAAACTCCTGCAATTTTGGGGTAAATCTAATCTTACCCAACCATAGTGAATGTTTTCACCAATTTTAAATTTTACCCCCATGAAACGTTTTCCATTATCAGGCCACTCACCAATAGGTGATGTTAAATAGTAGGATAATCCTCCAAGAAAATGTTTTTTCCCAAAGTTTTGCTGGCTCGAGATAAGTTCATCAGAATTAAGGGCAGCTACGTACATGTTATCCCCTATAGCGTTGATAACCGAAAGACCATTATTTAACGGTTGAGCTTTCACCGAATTATATGAATAGAAATAGTAATTATATGAAAGCGTGTATGTGGATGAAAATGCTTGAAATATTTTGAATTCTGGGGTGCCGTCATTATTTAGATCGAGCAGGAAATCACTGGTTTTAAAATTCTCCGCGTGTGGAATTACCTTATCAGGATCGATGTCGGTATATTGTATGTCAGCATGCGCTTTCGCACTAATGGTAAGTACAACACCAGCTGCAATTGAATATTTTAATAGCTTTTTGTTCAAAGATTCTTTTTTTAAAAAAGTGGATTCATCAGTAATTTTCATGATCTTTCCTTTCAGATAAAGTGGAGATATCTTATATTTGAAAAGAATTGATCTGATATACTTCTATAATGTCAACTTTTTTATAAAGAAGAAGGATCTTTACTTCATCAAGATAAGTCTTGTAACAACCGGCGCTTCTCCATTTACTTTTACCGAGAAGAAGTAAATGCCGTTTGATTGCAGTACTTTATTATCATTTTTCCCATTCCAGGTGAATCTTAATTTTTTTATGTCAATTTTTCGAAAATAATTCATCAGCTCGCTGACGATACAAGGACATATCCACGATCTGCACCATCAAATCTATTTTAAATGATTGATTGAGGAATGAATTAATTTCTTCTGCTGTTGTGTAAGGGTGATAAAGTACTTCTCTGTGTTTAATATACAATACAGAAATATTATTCTGAGAAGATAGCCACCGCATTATTTCTTCTACTTGCTTTTCAAAAACCTTCTTAATAATATCCTGGTTCGATGAAATGCTTTGCCCCATTTCTTCCAACATTTTCTTCTGCGATCGAAGTATCTCTTGTATATCTCTTTCTATAAAAATTACCTTGTAATCAAAGCATGCCGGCAGAAATTTTAGGAGTTGTGCAATCACCTTGACCGCTTTTCCCTCTGCCTCTGCAAGCCATGATGAATCCCGCTGAAGGGCTTTTACTTTTTCATATTCAAAGTATCCTCTTGGATTACTTTCGTCAGCTTTCCGTACATTATCGGCGAGTAATTCCATGCCACCTTGTTTGAGCATCTGCATGATGAGGGAGGTGCCGCTGCGGGGTAAGCCGGAGACAATAGTGATCATTTTTTCTTCTTTCTCTTCTCGATAACAAACTTTTCATGTTCATCAGCTTTTTCCGGTTGGCCGAGATGATCTTTATATAAATTTACAAGTCTGAGATGGGCCTTTTCTATGCCCGGAGATTGTGACACACACACTTCAAAAGCTTCTGCAGCACGATCAAGATAACCAAGCCTGATCAGTGCTTCTCCGAGATAGTAATGGGCAAATGGAAAGAAATAGGTGAAGCCAACGGTATTGAGGAATTCATCAGCTGCTTCTATGTAGTGTTCCTGCTTGAAATGAGCAACACCAAGTCCGTAATGAGAAAGGGAATTGTCACCATCAATAGCAAGGGCTTTTTCAAATGCCTGCTGAGCATCCTGGATTTTTTTTAACTTCAGGTACGCATTACCAATATGACGATACAATCCCGGCATGCTTGAATCAGAATCCTCTGCCTTTTTAAAATAGTCAATTGCTTTTTCGGGATTGTCTTCTGCAAGGAACAATCTTCCGTACATCAGATCGATAGAAGGCATTGGTTTATCAAATTTCTTAACCACTTCATCAGCGATCTTGCGCGCATCATCTAACCTGCCATTATCCACATAACATTGTACCAATCGCGTATTATAACGGGTTTCTTTGGGATTTTGTTTTACGAGTTCTTCAAGAATTGGGATAGCATCGCTACTTTTTCTCGAGTTCATATATACACGTGCAAGATAGAAACGGGATTCGTTCACTGTTCTTTCGATAGCTTTTTGAGCATCATCTCCAGGTGGTTCAATATATCCAAGTGCAATGAGCTGGTTCAAGGCATCCTGTTCTGCCCATGGATCTTTCCTTTCATCTGAAGAATGCATGCCGCATTCACCCTCAATATCTTCCCAGCTTTCTAAGATATCCATCTTAATTGGTTCATCAAATGCTTGTACGAGCGGTTTGCCATCCATATCCTTAGCAATGGCTAATCCAAACATGGTTAGAATGGTTGGTGTAATATCAAGAAGGGTTGAACCAAAAATGAGTTCATCCTTTTTAATATGAGGTCCATTCATGCAAATAATGCCGTAGGGTCTATGCTGTGCTGCAGGTCCTGCTGGCTCTTTTGGAATCCTCTTTGGGCGCAGGTGGTCCGAATGAAATCCATGATCTGAAACGAGTATAATCGTAGTATCCGGTTCAGCAAGTTCGATTAGACGCTCCAGCATCATGTCGTGGAAAATGTAGCCGCCCTCAACGACCCCTTTATATCTTTCATATAGTTCTTTCGGGACATGCTTCATCCGAGGAGGATGGAAATTCATGAAACCGTGAGAGTAATGATCGATAGCATCATAATACACTGCCATGAAATCCCATTCAGTATGTTCCATGATCCACGTTGCTGCTGCATGCACGGTTGCTGCTTCAGCGGTTATCTTTGCTACGCCATTGAGTCGTCTGTCCTTGTCCTGATCAACTTTTGCTGCATCAGGCACAAATGGTAGGAGGTGTGCAAAGGTAAGATCGCCCGGATGTACACGTAAACTCATCAGTATCTGTTCAAGTTCCTTTGGATGAATACTGTCATGTGCAAATTTTCTTGGAGCACGAAGTGGGATTTTGTCTAATTTATGATAAAAATTTGAAACATATACACCATTTATTGGTTCTGCGGGATGACTGGGCCACCATCCCACCACATTCGTTTTATATCCTTCCTGCATGAGGATATTCCAGATGGCTTTGACTTTTCGTGAGGTTGAAAGGACGGGACGGATCTGTTTACCATCAGCGTCCGGCTGGGTAAAACCAAGAATGCCGTGTTTATCTGCAGTTTTCCCTGTTGCAATGGATGTCCATAGCATAGGAGAAAGCGGGGGATCAAGGGTTGCAAGATTACCCATAACACCCGTGTTAATGAGTTTCTCAAGGGCAGGCATCTTTCCTGCATCGATCAAAGGATGTATGACTTTCCAGTCTGCAGCATCCCAGCCAATGAGGAGAACCTTTTTGTCGAGTTTCTTACTCATCGGTGTTTTTGTCCTTTTTCTGCTCCTTTTTTTCAACGATCACATTTTCATTCGGATTTTTATAGTTCATCTCCCGTTGTTTTTTTCTCCACGCCTGGATGCCAACTGCTCCCAGAGCAAGTAAACCGAGAGAACCTTCAACCGGAACTTCAAATTCCTTCCCATCTTGTGTTAGTATTTGTATCTCTTTTTTGTCAGTTATATTTGTTCTTTTTTTCATTCTATCACAGATATAAACCAATTGTTCAGGGTTCTATAACAATAACAGGAACATGCATCTCGTCCTCACTTAATCCACCATGGTGACCGATATAGTGATGGGGATTTTCACCGAGTACTGTATCTTTGATAACATAGTTATTTTTCGGCAAAAGAATGTAATCTCCAATCCTGTCCCATAATCTTGGATCAGGCTCATCCAGTCCAAACATTTGATCATTTACAAACTGAGAACTTTTATTTATTAAACACTTATCAGAAAGGTGATCTTGAACATATTCTTCAAACTGATCAGCCATGCCCTGTTTTATAAAGCAGTATGCTGCTCTTGGATCACCGGAAAGAGGCATCACGAGAAGTTCCTTCATCCGCGGATGCTGGTCTATGTCGATAAGGTCATCCTTTGTGCTGTCCACAAGCCCATGATCCGCTGAGATGATTACAGCAGTATCCGATCTGCTTATGGCGAAGATGAAATTCTCAAGTGATCGAGAAATTTTTTTATAATGATCCCTGCATTTGGTCGAGTGGATGCCGTTCTTGTGTGCAAGCGTATCAAAAGTCGGCCAGTATGCATAGACAAATTTCTCTTCAGAAATATCCTGCACAAGGGTCATAAGATTCGCAAAGAAATTATCGATATTTTCTCTCTCATAGGCAACTGCTGTTGATCCTTTGCTGTAGAATTTCGTATAATCAGAATTGATGATATAATCATTCGAAAGCATATAGGATTTTCGGTTGAGATTTTCAAAGATCGTGCTTTGTTTGAAAATATCTTTTGCATAGATATCGCTTTTGCTGAATATCTCACCGCCGTAGCGAGGTTTGAACGGAAGAATTGCTGAAATCGTACCAAGCTCTTTAAGATAAACGAACCAGCCCGTAACAGCATGCTGTGCTGGTGACATTCCGGTTAGATATGAAGTGATCGCTGTAGCTGTTGTGGAAGGAAATACTGATGTACATTTACCGAAAAGGTTATTGCTCAAAAAGGTAGTTTCCTGATCTTTGATGAAATTGTATCCTAAACCGTCAATAACAATAAGGATGACATTTTTCTTTTTTGATAGGAATTCACTATTAATAAGTGGAAGGGGTTTATGTGTGATGGTATGATTGCCAAATGCGTGTGTGATGCTGCTGACAAGATTGATTATACTGCCGTCTTCATAGTTCGGATTGATCATAAAAACCTTTCTGTGAGATAATTTTATCGAGGAAGCTAAGACGATAACTCATTGAATTGCTGAGCCATTGCATCGATTGCATCGTGATTGAGTTCTGATTTACTCTCGGTCACTCCCAGTGACTTTGCCACTGCTTTTTCAATTGCGTTCATACTCTCGAGTATAAATTCATAACCGAAATATCTTTTTGAAAGAGCATGGTCATACAACTCCTTCGGATATGACTTCTTTAGTACTGGTTCAGGATTATCTTTTTCAGCGCAAACAATATAGAGTCCAATATTTTTGGTCAGAAGGTGCTTAAGATTCTTTTTGATGAACTTAGTCATCTTTTTCTGGATTTTACCGATATAAATCGATCCTCCGAGTATAACTGTATTATAGCTTGAGATGTCTGGTTTTTTTACATCATTAAGATTGATGACGTCTGTATCTGCGTTGAGTTTTTCCCGGAGCAGTTCTGCCGATCTTTGTGCACTTCCGTGTTTTGTTGAGAATATGATACAATTTTTTATTTTTCCTCCTTGCTTCGTTTTCCAACCGAAGCTATGTATACGATCATTTCATCCTCTCCGTCCACTTTAATCAGTTCGTTCGATTTTTGTTGATCATATGCTGCAATCCCACAGGTTCCCAGACCCAGAGCCTCGGAGGCTAGATACAGGTTCTGGCATACATGACCTGCATCGAGAAGAATGAGTTTTGCTGCCATATAGGCGTAGCGCCATTCACAACGGTAGGGGATCGCTGACCAGAAGAAAACAACGGAACTGTCACCCACAAATTCCTGCCCAAGACACGCACCAACTGTCTGTTTTGGAAGATTGTTAACAGAGTGAAGAAATTCGAGTTTATGCTCCAATGCACAGTATCGATAGATTCCTGGTTTGAGTCCTTCAACTTTTAGAACTGCGAGATAGGTTTCGAATAAATGACGAGCTCCTGCTGAAGGAACTGTTCTGAATGTAACGTTATTATTTTTTCTTTCGAGTATTTTTTTTACGCCCTGTGTGCACCAGAGGAGAAATGAAAGCTGGTTGAGATCGATTGCTTTACCAGTGTAATTTCTTCGTGACCTTCGCTGGTTAATAATTTCAAAGAGATCATTTTCAGTAGTAATGATATCTTTAACGGCGGGAAGTTCTGTGAGGTTCTCATGACTTTTAAATGGTTTTTCTACTGGTGGTTGGGGGAGCTGTTTTTGCTGGTCGGTTTGAGTTTGTTGCATAGAAGCAAGATCGCAATTGAGAAAAAAACGTTGCTCTTTATATGATTTCATGACGAACTCCTTGGATTTCGAATGAGGTTTTTTTATCCCTTCAGGGTGTCAAGTTTTGCGTGCGATAACAAGAATCTGAGATAAAGCGTCTACAATCTCATCATGAATTACTTTCGTATATCGACCATATTCTTTCTAGGCCATGCAATTGTTTTAGTAACAAAGTATTTCTAAAAAATCTATGGGTAAGTAAAATGAATAGCCACGACTTTCAAGTCACGGGCAGTGGTTCACACAAGGGGTAGGACTTTAATCCTCTACAAGCTTAAGGTTAAAACCCCGATATATATAGTATTACCCGATCACCGAGATAAATCTCGAGGTAATTCAGTCTATAATTTTAAAATCTCAGATCGTTAATCGCTACTCGTTATTCACTATTCACTAAAATCAAATATCCCCTCTTTTTCGCTCATCAGAACAAATCACATTCAGTTTGGAATGGGGGATCAATTCTTCAATATCTTTCTCGATTACTTTGATATATTCCAACACCTGTCCCATTGTCAGATCTTTATTGAATGCCAGAAACAACTCTATATAGATATTATTTCCCGTATGCCGGCTTCTCATACCCCCATAATGTTCATAAAGATCAAAGTATTTTGCCAGAACTTTGGTTACTTCCATTTGAGTTGCTTCACTGATCGCATAGTCAAAAAGTGTCGGAAGGTTCTTCTTAAAAAGCTGGAGCATATTTACGAACATCAGTCCAATGACAAAACATGAAAAACCTGGGTCGAAATAAACTGCGCCTTTGAATGGAGCAAAAGCACTAATAAGGATCGAAAAGAAAAAACCGAAATTCGAAATTGCTTTTATAAGATAGATGCGGGATTCACCATCGAGGTGTGATTTCCCTGTTGTCTTAAATTCTTTTTTGGTTTTAAAAAATAGATAGGCATTGGATGTTGAGAATATCAAAGCAAAGATCAAAATGATCCATACACCTGTTCCACTTACCTGTGCGGGATTGATGAATCGTGTTACAGCAACGATCGAAAGCCCAACGATCGATATAAAGAAGACAATTCCTATAACGATAGAGGTGATGCTTTCGATCTTACCGGGTCCATAATTCAAAAATGGATTTTTTCGTGAGGAGAATTTTATATCAACAAACCAGGCAAGACCAACTGACATGATTTGCAATGTAGAATTTACAAAGTCTGCAAGGATCGCCACGGAATTAGAGGTTAAGACTGCTACAAGAGTAAGAATCCATGCACCGCCCATTGAAATAACGCTGACGATCTTTCTCTTGTTGGATTTAGCTGTAAGCGATTCCTCTTTCAGTTGAGTAACTCCTCATTCTATAGCTTTTTTTAGGTTGATCACAAAGGTTACTCCTGGTTGATCATTATCCTCGACATAGATCGAACCACCGTATCTGCTTATATTCTGCCTGACCAGGAAAAGTCCCATCCCCGTATGAGCATTTTCTCCATACGAGAATGCTTTATCAAAGATGCGCTCATGAAGTTCCTCCGGGATCGGTGTACCGTCATTATGAATTTTGATTTCGGTATAATCGGTATATTCTTCGCAGGTGATTATGATGTTTTCTGCTTTTCCATGCACACGGGCATTCTCAATAATATTATGAATAACTGATGCCAATGCATTATCTGCCAGAACAACGCATTCGCCCTCAAAACGGATGTTCATATCAATAAAATCAAGTGCAATCGTTTCAATCATTTTCCCAAGATCGATGGGTTCAAGTTTTGATTTTTCACCTTCACCATTTTCCAAGTCTCTTAATTTATTAATGAGCTCCAAGCCTTTATCACATTTTCCTTCAGCTTCTTTCAACAGTTTTTCGTCTTTCTGGTTGTAAAAAAGCTGAAGTGCGGTTTTAATGACGATCAGATCGTTCGTGAGATCATGACGAAGCATTGAATTGACGAGAGCAAGCTGTTTTCGAACCTGCTCAATATTCTCCTTTGAGATTCCAAGTTCAGTAACAGCCCTTTTCAAACGGTGGTTTGTACGTATCCTGAAGATTAAAAATATGATAACAAAGGTAAGCACGATTATAGAAGCGAAGAAGAGTATGTTCAAACGGAGATTTTCAAGACTCGAGATTTGTAGGTCTTTTTTCAATAAGATATTTTCTTTATCCTTTTGTTCTGCTTCATGACGGATCATGATCTCATTCAGCTTTTCAAGATTTTTTTTAGCATCGAGAGTATCCTTAACCTCATTGTATCTCTGCAAATTATAAAATGCCTGCTCATAGTCATTTATCAGCGCATAAAGGCTGGTTGTTTGAAGAAGATTATCTTTGAGAAGTTGAAGGTAATTATTTTCAAGTTCGATTTGTTTTGCCTCATTAAGCATGTCGATCGCAGTCGAGTAGATCCCGATCTTGGTATACAAATATCCAATTTGATTGAGTGAATTGGCAACAGCCCATTGATTTCCAAGTTCCTGATTTAATTCATATGCTTCAAGATTAATATCCAGAGCTTTTGTAAAATTTCCTTTATTAATATAGAGATGAGCCATATTTTCCAGCGTATTAACGATCTCGAACTTGTTCCCGATTTCTCGTCTTATCTTAAGAGCTCGTTCATACAGAGCAAGCGCTTCGTCATATGATTGTTCGTGTTCTGCTATCAAGGCAATGTTGTTCAATGTCCTGGCAATATTTACCTTTGAACCAATATTGTTGTAGATCTGGAGCGCATCAAGTGTATATTGTTTTGCTTCTTGAATATTTCCGATTACATAATAAATGTTCGCCATATTATTGTAGATCGATGCAATAACAAAGTCGAGTTCCAGTTTTTTAGCATATTCAAGGGATTGAAGAAAATACTCGAGTGCAGTATCTAATTCTCCCAATTGGCAATAAGTCAACCCAAGGTTATTCAGTGCGTGAGTTAGTGGTTTTTTTTCGGGAGATCGTTGTCCAAATTCCATAGCTTCCAGGAAATATTGTTTGGCTTTTTCGTAATCACCGTGTTCAAAATAGACCAATCCGATGCCACCCAGTACCGATGATGTTCCATGAGGATCATCCAACTCTTGCTTAATTTGCAGGGATTTTTGATAATACTCCAGAGCTTTTTCGGGGTTACCAATATTTCGATAGAGCATTCCAAGATTTGTAAAGTTTGTACTTATAAGACTATCATTTTCTGTTGTTTCAAAATATTGTAATGCTTCAAGAAGAAGATTTTCTGCGAAGTCAAAATTACCCTTTCTTGAGTTTAGAGAACCAAGTATCATTTTCGCACGATACTCGCCTATCTCATAATCAATCTCTCTTGCAAGAGAGAGTGCTTCATTTGCATAGATGATCCCTTCATCAAAATCACTTGAAGTGTATTCACTCGCGAGCTTTATAAGAAAAGTCACTTTTTCGATACCGGAATGTGATTCAATTTCAGCCTTCAAGCTGTCAATAATTGCAGTCCCCATAAGTAATGAGGGCAAGAATAGTACAAGAAATATGAGGGATATTTTTTTCATATGCATTACATTTTGATATTGAATTTTTTTCAGATGTGCAATTTCAATGTCAATTTTTTACTCACGAAAAAGAACCGGGTTTCATATGCCCGGCTCTTTATTCTATATGTATAGTTCTTTTTTAAAAATCATCCAGAAAAGGATTATCAAAAGTGTCGCGTTTTGGAAATTTCTTTTCCTTATCTTCTTCTGGTTTTTCTTCTTTTTCCTCTTTTTCTTCGGGCTTTGTATCGACTTCCTGCTCCGGATTTGGTTCCTCTTCCAGGTCTTCTACAGGAACTTCAACAATCTCTTCTTCCTCTTCTTTTGGCTGAACTTCTTCTTCAGGTTCTGACTTGGGTTCTAGTTCTGGTTCAGGTTCAGGTTTTTTTTCTTCTTCTTTTTCAACTTTTCTCTCTTTAGGGGGTTTGCTTGTTTTTTTAGGTTTTTCTTCTATTTCTATCTCTTCGGTTGTAGGTTCCGTATCTGTAATTTTATGTTCGAGATCTTTGATGTTCTCCGTCAGCGATTGGATCGATTCCTCAACAGAGGTCTCAGGAATCAACGTGTTAAGAATGTTCTTGTCGATCACAAATTCCTTTTTGATGATCCTTCGGCTTTTCTCGCTGGGTTTGTACTTCATGAGAACTGTATGCTCTGCAATAGCATAGCCGCCAGTCGATTCATCAAGGATGCCGCAGACAGCACCGCTCTTCTGTTCGGGGGCAAGATAACTGATCTCAGCAAGTGGAAGAAGATTGTTCGAAATGCGTGCATCGACCTCTTCTTCGAATTCAAACTCAACTGAAATATTGAATGCCGGCTGGTTGCCAATATTTTCGATAATTGCATATAGACGGTCATCTTTGAGCTGCAGATAATAAATGACATCAGCAGAGGGTTCCATGTATCTGGTTTGTTTTGAGAACTGGCGCTGGAACTTCTTCTCGATTTTGGATGATTCGGAAAATATTTCTCTAACTTCCTTCATAACACCAAAGATCAGGAAAATGATGATTATTAGTAGCAGAGGAGTAATAAGTCCGCTAAAGTACATGCCAAAATAACCCCAGTCTGCTTTATCCTCGGCGAACGTGCCGTCACCAAATTGTATAAAATATAATGCAAGTGCAATAACGACGAGTAAAACAGCAACGATCAAAACAATTTTTTCATTCTTTTTCATATAATTTCCTTTAGGTATTCAATCGTACTAAATCTTCACAAGGGGGGAAGTTGGGTGTCAATTTTTTTATGATTATTGTTTGCATCTTTTCTTTTTGTGTTTTTTCTAGGAAGTAACATCGATACATTCTTTTTATATTCTCTATATTCATTCCCAAAATCTCTCAACAGCCTTTTTTCTTCTGAAAATTTTAAATATGCAATTGCAATAAAAAGTAAAATACATAAACATATCAACCCAGTGATCGAGTTCAAAAGGATGGCAATTGAGACATAAAAAGTCAGTGCTCCAAAAACCATTGGATTTCTGCTATAACGATACGGTCCGGTTTTTACGAGCTTTTTAGTTTTGGGACTTAATGAGATTCCATATGCTTCAGCAGGCCCACCCTTACCGATCTTGAACAAGTAAATATTGGACCAGAGCATGAAAATTGCACCTGCGATACAAAACAATGAAGAGATGATATATCTTAATAGTTTGTTATTAAAAAGTAACTTATTCGTGAACAAGTAATCTAACTTTGATAATTCATATAAACTATACGGTATTATACCAAGAAAAATGATGATACCAATAGCATAGCCTAGGATGTATCTATGAAGTTGTTTCATTTAACCTTTTTAATGAAATGTAAAAGGCCAACTACCAGCTCAGATTGTATTTTTAAGGAATCTTCTACTCTATTGAAACACCAAAACTTATGATCATTATCTCTCATTATTGCAGACCAAAAATAAGTGGAAAACCAAACACGACGATAACTGTCCAGATCATGTAAACCGGTAAATACCTTGCGATTATTATTTCAACCTTCGAAATTTTTCTCCCTTTGAAATTTACTTTGATCAGGTCGATCAATATTAAAACGAGGTTTACAAAGATCAGCAGGTTGGAACCAAGAACAGCAGTTCGGTTTGGTGTGAATCCGAACTCTCGCAGTCTGTAGAGTATTGCAGACAGCGCAATCAGGTCGACCACCAGCGTGAGTATGGTAAGGATAAACAGGATTATCTCATTGAATTTTTGTTTTTCACCTTTTGCCGTTTCGGATAATGAGAACACGATTATTGCCATTACTCCCAGCAGAAGGAGATTGAATACGATCAGGAAATCTCTGTCATGATACAAGTTCTTTCCAGTAATGAGAATACTCGACAGGTAGATGATCAGCGTTAGCAGCACGAGTGGACTGAACACCTTTGCGATGATCGGTGCTAGTTGATTTTTTATAAACGGCAGCTTCTTGATTATAAACGTCGCCACAATTGGGGCACATACAGCTCCGATCGGAATGATATATTCAAAATAGAATTGCTCAATGTTGAGTCCGATCGCATCGAACAGGCCAAGGGTGACTGCAGTAAGAATACCTCCGACTAGTGCTATGATGGCATAGAGTATTGCAAGGTCGCCCATGTATTGTATGTAGTCAATACGTCTGGCGACATCCTTTACGTCAAAATTGATATAGACCAATCCATAGAGACACCACAGCATGAGTGGAAGATGCAGGTATACCAGCATGATAGAATCGTTCATTACATTGGATGGAAGCAGGTTGACATAAACTGCTGATCCTGCGAATACAAGAAGTGAAATGAGTACATGGGATAGATTTAGTTTTTTCTTTGTGAGGAACACATACATTGATAATCCAAAAAACACGATGAGTCCGACATTTTTTATATAGAAGAAATCTCCAATAACGTTCAAGCCAAAAATTTGCGGAGATTTTATAAGGACAGCGGTAACAAGATAGGTGAGGAGTACCACAAATAAATCATTCTTTCTGACCGTTACTCTCTCTTCTTTTTGTTGAGTAAATTCCAAGCGGGTTTTCCAGAATGTCGCTATGTCATTCTCAGCAATCTCATCGTATATTTTGAAGAATGCCTGTGAAAATGCTTTCCTATCTTCCTGATACAATTTTTCAAGCAATTCAGGATTATCGATATTGTTTTTGATATCATCTTTTTTAATCATGATGCGTCCTTTTTGCTGACAGCAAGAAACAGTGGATTCTTTATTCGTTTATAAAAAGATTCTCAAATCCTTCTGCTGATAGTTCGTATCGGTGTATGGTCTGATAGAAATTCAAAGGTCCTGGAATCGTGTCATATGAGCGAATGAAGGTAAATCCGGCTTTTTGTAATACCTTGTTTGGTGCAATATTCTTTGAATACGGTTCGCAGATAAGTTTTTTTAGTTCATACTTCTCGAAATACATGGGAATTGTGCGTTTTAAAAATTCTAACCCAAATCTCTTTTTTCTCTTATCATTTTTCCATATGTGCAGGTGCATCGTAGCTGAATTGCCATATTTTATCTTACTGATGTTTGAATGCCCGATCGGTTCATCATCAAGAAGCCAGATGATATAGTATAATTCTTTATCTTCGAGTTTTTTGTTATATTCTGCTTTCAGCTTTTCGATCCATTGCTCCCTATCAGGTAATTTCCTCTTGTCAACACCCATTGCTTCAAGAAATGCGGTTTCAGATTCGTGGAAATAGTCAACGATCTTCTCGATATCACCTAATTGCATTTCCCGAACAGTCACATTCATGATCTTATTTCTTCCTGTTTCGTGGCATGACCAGTCTGCATGTGACGTTTTCGTGTATTAATCTGTTTTTCATCTTATTAAAAATTGAAGATTCAGCAGCATTATTGTTGTCAATGAAAATCTACAGATCATGAGTACTAAGAGGTCTCACGGAATTATTTTTTCATGCACTCTATGATTGAAATATTATCTTTTGTTTGAATAATCTTCTTCAGCAGAAATCCTGATCCATATAAGAGGTTTTGGTATTCAGATTCGGTACGCTCTTTTCCACCACCCATGACCATGACTTCCAGGTCCATCAAGCTGGTGATCGTGAATTCATTTCTTTTCGGGAGGATGGATTCTATGATGAGCAGTCTGGCACTGTTTCCCATTGCATTATGGCAGTTTGAGAGGGTGGTTTGACATTTTTCGTCATCCCAGTCATGAAGAATGTTCGACAGAATATAGCAATCATGATCAGCAGGGATCTCCTGAAAGAAATCACATGCAATAAACACACACCTGTCGCTTAACTCGTTTGCTGAGATTCCTTGTTCAACCTTCTCTTTCATATACGGCAAATCTGCTATGATTCCCTTTAGGTGAGGATTTTTAAATAAGATACAAAAGAGTAATCCTCCATACCCACCTCCAATATCTACGATCGAATTTACTTTCGAGAAGTCATACATATCAACAACTGCGGCATGGCTTTGAATAGCTTTCAGTTCATTTGCTTTGTTGAATACTTCTGCTGCTTCTTCATGCTTTGCAAGCCATTCAAAAGCTGACCTTCCATACGCACATTCAAATGCAATTTTTCCGGTTTTTACACTCTTCAGCAGATGTGCCCAGGCATTGGCATGCCAGTCTGACAGGAACATTAAAACGATTGGCTGCATTTTGTCTTTTTGCAAAATCTCGCCCATCGGCGTAATGCCGAAAACACGATCCTTTTCTTCATGAAAAAAGCCGACCGATGACAAAGCTCTCATGACCCTGTAGAGAAATGGTTCGTAGGTTCCTGTTATTTCTGCAAGCTCGTTACTTGATTTTGGACCTTCGGCGAGGATGACCGGGATTCCCAATTTTGTTACCACGTAGAGCGGCTGTGCGATCCAGTTCGCTGTGATGATCTGCATAACTTTTTCAGCAATTATTTTTTTATGATGTTGCATTATTGCTCCTTTTGATTGATTTGGTTTGAGGAATTTTTTTATTGGAATTTTTGATTCACGAATGTTACTTAGAAATATTGTATTTTTGGTAGAGGTGTGGGGGAATTGTTTATTTGTATTTCGATTACTAATTTTGGGTAGAGAGATGTCAAGAAAATAAGGTTCTCTACTTTCGTATCGTCTAGATTTTCGCAAGCACATATAACTATAGTACATATTTTTTATGTGTATCGGCAGGATTTGTTAGAATAGAGAATCAACAATAATATTTTTAAAATTTCCCGATTCCTTGACGTTATGTAAACATGCTAATACATTATTACGTATGAAAAATGACAGAAAACTCTCGGAAAAAGATATAAGTTTGATCAATAAATATAAGTTCTATCTTCAGTTCGAGAAAGGGTTGAGTGAAAATTCTATTGCCGCGTACCAGAGTGATCTTGTGCATTTTGCAGATAAAAAAAGCGGGGGAGATCTCACAAAAATCACCTCCACCGATGTCATTGATTACATCAATTTTCTCTATTCCCATGGTGCGTCGGACAAGACTGTTGCACGAAAACGCAGTTCGCTTTCAAATTTCTATAAATTTCTGTATGTAGAGGAAATGATCCCGGAACCGATCTTCGAGAAATTTCCGTCGCCAAAAGTGTCGGCATCGTTACCGGATGTGCTCTCCATCGAAGAGGTGGATGCGCTGATCAATGCAGTGGATAGAACAGATGAGTATGGCACCCGTGACCGGGCAATCCTTGAGTTCCTGTACTCGACCGGAGCACGTATTTCAGAAATGATCGGTGTGCGGATTGGAGATCTGTATTTAGATGAAAAAATCGTACGGTTATTCGGTAAAGGTCGCAAAGAACGGTATGTGCCAATCTCTGAAACAGCACTGAACTACTGCCAGCAGTACATCGAGAATTCACGTCCTAAGCTTCTACAATACAAGCAGAGTAATATTTTATTCTTAAACAGGTTCGGCAATAAACTCAGCCGTATGGGCTGCTGGAAGCTCATCGATAAATATGCGCAGCAGGCTGGCATCAAAAGCCATGTGTCAGCCCACACACTCAGGCACTCTTTTGCCACTCATCTGCTCCAGGGCGGAGCTAATCTGCGCATTGTCCAGGAGTTACTCGGGCACAGCAGTATCAGCACGACCCAAATTTATACAAATATTGACAGGAAATATCTCAAAGAAGTTCATTCCCTCTATCATCCAAGAGCATAATAAATAAAACATAAAGGAGTTCTAACTATGTTTAGAAAGCTTTTAATCATAGCTTTGATCACCTGTGCAGTACCAGCTGTTCTGTTCGCACAAATGACAGACAGGGACATACAGCAAATCGAATATGATGCAGGAACCGCATATAACGAAGGTGTCGAACTATACAGCCAAAAAGATTATCAGGGTGCGATCGATAAGTTTGTCGCTTCCCTCGAACTTTATAAAAAAATCGATACTGAAGCAAACCCCAAAACAGACCGCATCCGAGAACTATACAAAAATCTCTCTGTGATGTATTATACAACCAAACAATATCCTAAGGCGATCGAGTATTACAAACTGCGTCAGGATTATGAACCGGATAATTACCAGATCGCTATTTCTCTCTGCTCGATCTATGAAGCCATGGGACAGAAAGACCAAGCGCTGACTGTTCTTGTCGAGTATGATAAGGACTATGATGAATATAAGATCAGCAAGAAGATCGCTTCGATCTATGAAGAAGACAACGACCTTCCCAATGCAATTATCTATTATACCGATGCCTTTAATCTGAATCCGAAAAAAGTCGAGTATCTCGAAAAGATCGCTCTTTTCTATCATAAGACAGGGGAGACCGAGAATGCGATCAAGGCATATGAAGACTATATCGCAACAGAACCGGCTGATTATATCCTGAGAAAAGTGTATAAGAACCTCGGTATCTTCTATCAGAATATGGGACAGATCGATAAGGCGATCCTTGCATTTGAGAATTCTCTTGCTTTGAAGAGCGATAAAGACATTGCGTTCACGGTTGGGCATCTCTATTACGACCAGGGTGAATATGCCCAATCCAAGCAGTATCTTCAAGATGTGCTGAGTATCGATCAGAATAATCCCCAAGCGCATTATTATATGGGCAAGATCTATCGTGAAGAGGAACAGTGGGACAAAGCAATTGCTCAGTTCAAGCTTATTGTGAATGATCCGCAACTCGGCAAATTCGCCAAAGAAGAAATAGATTATATAGAAAAACAGAAATAATATATTTTAATAATATATATCTAATTATATAATAATACATTTAAGATAATTCACAACGCGTGAAAAAGAGGAAAACTATGCGCAAGATGATCATCTCCGGAAATTGGAAAATGTACAAAACCCTCGATGAGACACTCGTATTTTTCGATGAACTCACTGCATGGGAGAAAGATTTCAAGCATAAAAACCAGCTTTTGATCTTTCCACCGAGTCTTTATACGATGACTGTTCTGGAAAAAACGCATAAGAGCCAGATAGATATTGGTGTGCAGAATATATATTTCAAGGATTTTGGGGCTTATACCGGCGAAATATCAGCTCCAATGCTTACCTCGATCGGATGTGAGTATGCACTGGTTGGTCATTCTGAACGTCGTCATATTTTCCATGAGACCGATGAAGAGACCAATCTAAAAATCTTGGCACTTCTCGAGCAAAAAAAGCAGATCGTGTTCTGTATTGGCGAGAAGGAAGATGAGAGAGAACAGGGAATGACCGATCAGATTCTGGACACACAGCTTACGCGTGGATTAGAGGATGTTGAATTTTCTGATATGAAAAATATTGTGATCGCTTACGAACCGGTCTGGGCAATCGGAACGGGTAAAACAGCAACACCTGAGATCGCGCAGGAAGCTCATGCTTTCATTCGAGGTTGGCTTGAAGAACATTTTGACGCACAGATTGCCGATAAGATGCGAATACTGTATGGCGGGAGCGTGAAAGTTGAAAATTGCGAAGGTCTTCTTGAAAAGCCGGATATCGACGGTGCACTCATTGGCGGTGCCAGCCTGAAGATCAAAGATTATATTGAAATTGTCAAAAGAGCCGAGAAGGTTGCTCAAAGGAAATAGAATAAGATGTTAGATATAAAGTTGATCCGGAGTGATCCTGATTTTGTTCGCCAGTGTATCAAAAATAAAGGTGAAAAAGCAGATATCGATGCAATACTCGACCTGGACCAGAAACATAAATCGCTCTTATATGAATTTGAAGAGAAACGTAAACTTCAGAATGCTGTTTCAAAAGAGATTGCTCAGGCAAAGAAAAATGGTTTGAACGCTGACCAACTCATTTCAGACATGAAGAAGGTTGCCGATGAAACGAAAGAGCTGCAGCAGAATATCAAAACGGTTGAAGAGAAGCTCAATAATGAGTTATTGACCGTACCGAATATTTTTGATGAATCGGTTCCGATCGGGCATGATGATTCTGACAATAAGCTTATCCGCGAATGGGGTGAGAAACCAGTTTTTGATTTTCAACCGCTTGACCATCTTCAGCTTGGTGAGAAATTGGGATTATTCGATTTTCAGCGTGCTGCAAAGATCACCGGAAGTGGTTTTCCCTGCTATGTCGGAGTCGGTGCAAAGTTAGAAAGAGCACTTATTAATTATATGCTCGATTTCCAGACTGGCGTGAATGGATACACAGAAGTTTTTCCACCTTTTATTGCAAACAGGAAAACCATGACAGGAACCGGGCAGCTTCCCAAGTTGGAAAATGATATGTATCACATCGATGAGGATGATCTGTTTTTAATCCCAACCGGTGAAGTGCCGGTTACTAATCTACACCAGGATGAGATATTGCATGAAGATAAACTACCGATAAAATATACGACATATACCCCCTGTTTTAGGCGGGAAGCGGGTTCTTATGGTAAAGATACCAAGGGATTACAGCGGGTACATCAGTTCAATAAAGTTGAGCTTGTTCAATTTGTAAAGCCCGAGGATTCAGAACGAGCACTTCAGGAAATACTATCGAATGCCGAAGCTGTACTTCAGAGTCTTGGTCTTCCCTATCGTGTTATGCAGTTGTGCAGTGGTGATCTGAGTTTTGCAGCATATAAATGTTATGACATCGAAGTGTGGTCTGTCGGTGCTCAAAAATACCTTGAAGTGAGTTCTTGTTCAAATTTTATTGACTTCCAGGCGAGGCGTGCGCAAATTCGGTTCCGTTCCACTGAAGATGGAAAAGTACATTATGTACATACATTGAACGGTTCAGGCGTTGCAACCCCCCGAACAATGATTGCTCTTTTAGAAAATAATCAAACAAAACAGGGTGAGATAATTGTCCCTGAAGTACTGAAAAAATATATTGGCGGCAGAGAGAAAATAGCGTAATCGCAGTGCTTTGAAAGAAGCATAATTTTTCTTATTGACAGCTATGAAAAAATAATTACATTTTTTTTACGAAATGCTTGACACGAAAAATGTCATGTCATGAACTCTGCAACACGTTCTTTAAAAAACACATAGGGTGTATACATATTCGCAGCAAACTAAGCAATTAGTTACGCAAAAAAAGTAAATTAAAAATACAAATAATGGAGAGTTTGATCCTGGCTCAGGACGAACGCTGACGGCGTGGATTAGGCATGCAAGTCGAACGAGAAATTCCCCGCTTGCGGGGAAGAGTACAGTGGCGAACGGGTGAGTAACGCGTAGGTATCTACCTCAAAGACTGGGATAGCCCCGGGAAACCGGGGGTAATACCGGATGTGTTTTCCGAAACAAAGGTGGCCTCTGTTTACAAGCTACCGCTTTGAGATGAGCCTGCGTCATATTAGCTTGTTGGTGGGGTAATGGCCTACCAAGGCGATGATGTGTAGCCGACCTTAACGGGTGACCGGCCACACTGGGATTGAGATACGGCCCAGACTCCTACGGGAGGCAGCAGTCGAGAATAGTCTACAATGGGGGAAACCCTGATAGTGCGA